>CAIPFS010000683.1 GCA_903864375.1 uncultured Verrucomicrobiota bacterium | reverse complement strand
CACGTACTTGCCATCGCGGTAGAAGGTCATGCCGCTCGAATCCGAGACAATCGCCAGGTGGGTCCATTCATTCAATCGGATGCTGCCCAGGTCCGCATAGTAGAAGGTGAACTTGTCGTTGTTCCCGGTAATGCCCCACCAGGAATCCCCCGATGATTTGACGAAGCCGTAGCCGCGGCCGGTTGAACTCCCGCCCGCAAATGAGGAGAACGGCGTTAGTTCCGGACCGGGTTCGCTCGGTTTCGCCCAGCCTTCGATGGTGAAGTTGGTTTTGGGGTTGAAGATGGAAGAGAATGGAATGCTGCCATATCCGCCCGAACCGTCGAAGGCTGCCGAGCCTGCTCCGGGATGGTTTCCCACACCGGGTTGCCCGAGGCCGATGCCGGTACCAATGAATTTCCCATCGTGACGCCCCACGGCATCCAGCAAAACGGTGGAGCCGGGGGCATCGTTCAGGCGCCACCAGGCCTCCGGCTTGTCGCCGAGGATGACCGCCTCAAACGAACCGGTCGCAGGGGAAATGACCGTGAGGTTCACGGGGTCGCTGGTGACCGAGCCTGCACCATTCCGGACAGTGACGGTGTAGCTGCCGCCATTGGTTGCGGCCAGGCTCGGGAAGGACAGGACGCTGTTGGTCGCGCCGGCCACCGCATTCGCATCCTTGGACCATTGGTACTTCAATTGACCTCCAATGGCGGAGACGCTTAACACGGCTGATCCACCCACATAAACCGTCCTGCCCACCGGAGGTGTGGTGATGACGGGTTTGGTCAAGGTGATGACGTTGACGTGGGCGGACGGAGTCGTGGTGCTTCCGGCATCGTTGGAAACCGTCAGGGAATAGTCTCCCGCATCACTCAGAGCGGCAGACGAGTTGGTCAGCGTCGGAAAAGTGCCACCGGGAACGGGTTGGGTGCCCAGATACCACTGATAGCTCAGTGGGGGAGTCCCTCCAACGTCGGCGGTCACCGTAAACGAATCCCCAACGCTGACGTCACCGACAGGGCCGGTGGCTCCATCGAAAAACTGTGGCATCGTATTTCCGACAGCCGAGGCGTATTGGGTGTAGAGTTCGCCGAGGGACAGGGCCCGGTTGAAGATGGCGACTTCATCAATCAGACCGTTGAATTCGTCGTTGGGATAGCTGGCAACATTACCGATCCGCCATTCGTCATTGAACGCCTGAACTCCATGCACCGCATCGTAGTTGACGGCATTGACGAACGAACTTCCGTCGTGAATGGCGAGGACGGCGGTGTCCGGTGTCACTGTCAGGGCCACAAAGGTCCATTGTGAATCTGGAATCTTCAGGCTGCTTTTGAAATTTGCCGCAGCGGAAACCCCATTCCAATCGTAAGCCAGTCCGTTGATGTCGCTCAGGTCGGTCTTTAGCCCGCCAATCGAATTCTGGCCCGAGGTGAAGACGATTCCGGCATTCGTGTTCTGACTGCCATTGGAATAGACCCAGGCGGAAATGGTGAGGGTGTTGGTGTTGAGCCCCAACCCGGGCAGGCTGACATACCCATTCGTTCCATTGAGCGCGACCGCAGAGTTCCCGGCCGGGAAGCCAGGGAAGGCATCGTGACCCGGACCGGGTTGCCCCGGATTGGATCCGTAAATGAAACCGCCGTTCCCGTTGGTTCCCAACGACCCCAGGTTTGCGGCCACCGGTGCCGGCTGATTGGGAGCGTCGCCCAGACGCCAGTAGCCCAACGGATGATCCCCTAAAATGGTGGTTGCGTAGGCTCCTCCGTTGGTCAGAGCGATATTGTAGTGAGCGGTGACCTGATCCGCGGTTAACGCTCCACTGTAGACGGCCACTTCCTGGACGTTTCCGTCAAAACTGCGGTTGGGGATTGAAGTGGCACCGATCCGGAGCGGTTGGGTCAGGTTGGGGCTGAAGTTGGGCACGCTCACCGGTGCTGTGGGGACGCCATTCACATACAGCGTGATCGAAGAGCCGTCATAAACACCCACCAGGTGAGTCCAGGCCCCTCCCGTGACGGTGGGGCCATAGGCGGTTGCCCGATATCCGGAGGTGTCGCCCACCCGGAATTCCCAGACGGTGCCATGGGTTCCATCGGCACCTGCGTAAAAAAGATAACCCTCGCGTCCCACCGTTGTATCCAGCGACGAAAGCGGAGAGAGGAGTACCGGAAACTGGTCGGAAGGTTTTGCCCAAAACTCAACCGAAAATGGCCCCGTCGGGTTCAAGTCAGACGAATTTGGAATATCGACCACCTGGCCCTGGTAGGTGAGGGTCAGGGTGGGATTCGCAAAGTAGGCCGAAGTGCCACCACCGGGAAAAGCGCCCGGTTGTCCGCGCGACACGTCCGTGGCGTAAGTTCCCGCCGCACCGGATCCAAGGCTGCCCAGATTCGCCGCCGTGAAACTGTTGATGGCGGGTTGGACCGATTCCTCCAATCGCCAATACCCGACCGGATGCTGGGAAAGGATGGTGGACGGATAGTCACGCGCTTCGATTTGAACGGAGGCGAGGCGGAGCAGCGCTGCAGCGCCCAGAACGCCTGGGATCCATCGTCGTTTGAAATGACGATTCGAGGGATGTTTCATGGTGGGTGGGTTTCGTTAACGTGTTGGTTGATGGAAATCTGGGCTCAAACCGCCCCATGAGGGGAAAGGACGGGTGAAAGGGGGGTTCAGCGGCCAGCCGGTCGGGTCGCGTGATCTTGCATCCACTCCACGTCCACATTTCGAGGTGACTTGGACATCGACGGCAGTCCGTTGGCCGTCAGCGGAGGCATGGTCCGGGAGTCGACCCAGCGACGGAGTTCGGAATGTCCGTCGGCGTAGGAGAATCCACCCGCTCTTCCGTGATAGCTGGCCGGGACATCCCAGAATTCGTAAAGCGACGGAGTATTGGGCTGATAGCCGGCCATGCTGACCGCAAAATTGCCCATGTTGATGCTATCCTCCCGCTGATCAATGAAGACGAACACCTTCGAAGGGCCCGGATTGATCAGATCTGCGCCCTTGAAGTACATGATGTTGTTCTTGATGGGCGCCCCCCAACCACCATCCGTTCCTCCCCATCCGCCGAGGAAGACGTTCATGCACATGCTTCGCACCCGGGGAAGAATCTTGCGATTGACCGTGATGGTGGAGTGGTCCGACGGGCATTTGTAGATGCCGAGGGATTTGCCGGTGTACGGCCAGATGGCCCCTTTCTTGATGTTAAAGTCAGGGTCCCAGTTGGCCCGGTTGGCCGGGTCGAAATCGAGGGTCCCGGTCACCCATGAGGCCGTGAAGGTTCCCAGCTTGGTCGGGTCTTCACTGGCATAGGGAAGCCGGTCCAGGTTGTCATCGGTGTACATGCGCCACGCCAGCGCCAGTTGGCGGTGGTTGTTCATGCATTGAATGCCCTGGGTCTTTTTGCGGGCTCCCACCAGCGACGGAAGAAGTAGCCCGGCCAGAATGGCAATGATGGCAATGACGACCAGCAACTCAATCAAGGTGAACGCGCTTCGTCGAAGGGCCGACGACGGCCTGTGAGGTGGGGCCGTCCGTTTCAGGGAGTTCATGGTGTAAGGGAATCGGATGTCCTTCGCAGGGGTCCCGCGTGGCCGTGGGTCGGAATAGAACCCATCCTGTTATGTAACCGCACCGTCACTTTCCCGCCGGTCGGGAATGCTGATCTGAGGGGCAGCAGGGACGGGAACATGTGAAATCCGGGTTTTGGACCGCGAGGTTGACTGACTCTCTGTGTGCATACTCCCAATCAGTCGCCTGTCAACCTTCGTCTGATCGCGTTCCCTGAATTTTGGAGTGGAATCCAGTGAATGCTGGAATGGACTCTCCAGTCCATGGGAACATTCACCCATGCGTAACCCAAGCCATTTTATCGCAGTGCCCCGCGTGGGCAGGTGGCTGCTTGTTGCACTGACCGCGTTGACTCTGGGGGCTGTCCCCGGAAATAGTTCACCCTCGAATGCCAAAGGGGCGCATTGGGCATTCCAACCGGTTCAAGGGTTTGGCGCCGAGGAGTCCGATGCTCCCGGCCACCCCCCGGTCGCACAGGTTCCTGCGGCCTCCTTGGACGCCGTGGTGGCACGCGGTTTATCCTCCCGCGCTCTGACTCTGGCGCCCGAGGCGGATCGACCCACCCTGCTGCGCCGTCTGGCTCTTGACCTGACCGGACTGCCGCCCAGCCCCGCAGAGGTTGATGCCTTCGTCGCGGATACCTCGCCCGCGGCATATGACCGGGTGGTGGAGCGGTTGCTGGCCTCCCCTCACTATGGCGAGAAATGGGCGCGTTGGTGGCTGGATGCCGCACGGTATGCCGACTCCAATGGATTCGAGAAAGACCGTACCCGAAGCATCTGGCCGTACCGCGATTGGGTGATCGGCGCGCTGAATCAGGATTTGCCGTTCGATCAGTTCACCCGGGAGCAGCTGGCGGGTGACCTGTTGCCCAATCCCACCCTGGATCAACGCATTGCCACCGGTTTCTTGCGAAATTCCATGGTCAACATGGAGGGGGGGATCGAACCGGAAAAGTTTCGGGTCGAGTCCATTATTGACCGGGTGGATTGTGTCGGGCGCACCTGGCTGGGCCTCACCATCGCCTGTGCCCAATGTCATGAGCACAAGTACGACCCCATTCCCCAGGCGGATTACTACCGCTTTTTCGCCTTTTTCAATCAGGATTCCGAGCCCCGGATTGAAGTGCCAACCACAGACCAGCAAACGCGACGTTCCGAAATTGTCGCCAAAGCGCGGGCTTGGGAGGCGGCTCTCCGGACCAATCCGGTGGCTGGCGCTGAAGGCCTCGAGCAGTGGGAGACGCAGGAACTTCCCCGGCGCATCGGAGATTGGAAGGTGCTGCACCTCCGCGAGTGGCATTCCCAGCCGATGAAATATGAGCTCCAGGAGGATGGCTCACTTCTCGGAGGTGGCGACGTTTACAATCACGGCGTCATCCGCATCTGGGCCGATGTGATGGAGACCAATATCACCGGGTTCCGGCTCGAGGCGTTGAACAGTGGCAATCTCCCCTTTCACGGCCCTGGATTGGATGGCAATGGGCAGTTCCAGGTGTGTGAATTCACCGTCGAAGCCACTCCGCTTTCGGAACTTTCCGCCACCAACGCCGGCAGCACCCAGTTTTCTGCCGCCACCAATCTGATCCGGTTCAGCCGGGCCATCGCGGATCAGGAATCCCCGGCCTATCCGGCCTCAGGCTTGATCGACGGCAATAAAGACAATGGAGGATGGGGCATCGATTTCACCGCCGGACGCAGAAACGAGGAGCGCCGGGCGGTCCTGGAGACCGACAAGCCGTTTGGTTTTGTCGGGGGGACCCGGCTCTTGATCACGTTGTGGCAGAAGCCGAAGGATTCGCCGCTTTCCAATCAAATCTTGGGCCGGTTCCGCCTCAGCTTCACCACTCAATCGGGGCCTTTGGCCGTGGATCCGCTGAGCGAGCGCCAGCGCCGGATCCTTGCCGTGGCACGGGACAACCGATCGGAGGACCAGAAAGCCGAGTTGCTCCACGTCTACCATTTCTCACA
This sequence comes from uncultured Verrucomicrobiota bacterium, assembly GCA_903864375.1. Classification (GTDB taxonomy): domain Bacteria; phylum Verrucomicrobiota; class Verrucomicrobiia; order Limisphaerales; family UBA9464; genus CAILNN01. The sequence continues at coordinate 1,900 of CAIPFS010000683.1, read as the reverse complement.
GCCGGCCCTGGCCGCGAGCGCCCGGGGTTGGGACGAATTGTGGAAGGATTGGCCCGGCGCCGACAACACCACCCTGGCGATGGAATCCCGGGAACCGGTCCGAACCACGAGGATTTTCAAGCGGGGCGACTGGCAAAAGCCGTTGGAAGCGGTGTCGCCCGCCGTTCCCCAGGTGTTGCCCCCGTTGGCTGCGGACGCTCCTCCGAATCGGCTCGGTCTGGCCAACTGGCTGGTCGACCCACGCAACCCCCTGACCTCCCGGGTCATCGTCAATCGGGTCTGGCAGGCCTACTTCGGTCAGGGCCTGGTGATCACTTCCGAGGATTTTGGCACCCGGGCTGAGAAGCCCGTCTATCCTGAGTTGCTCGATGGGCTGGCCTCCGAGTTTATGACTCCCCGGCGTTTCCTTGCCTTGGAGTCGCAGGCTGGCGGACCCAAACCGTGGTCCCTGAAGCACCTGCACCGGACGATTGTCCACTCCCGGGTCTATCGACAATCATCCCGGGTCACCCCCGAGCTGGCGGAACAGGACCCGGCAAATCGATGGCTCGCCCGCGCTTCGCGCTTCCGCCTCGACGCTGAGGGCATTCAGGATGTGGCGCTGAAAGTCAGTGGCTTGCTCTCTCCCAAAATCGGTGGGCCGAGCGTTTTTCCTCCCCTGCCCGATGGCGTGATGGCAATGGCATACGGGCAGATTTCCTGGAATGTCAGCGAAGGCGAAGATCGGTACCGCCGGGCCCTGTACACCTTCTGGAAACGCAGTGTTCCCTACCCGGCACTGACCCTCTTTGATGCCCCGCAGGCGGAACAAAGCTGTGTGCGCCGTGTCCGCTCCAACACCCCGTTGCAGGCCCTCGTCACCCTCAATGAGCCCACCTTCAACCAGGCGGCACGCTGGCTGGCCTGGAGGGCGTTGAATTCTGCCGGTCCTTCGGAGACCGACCGGGTCACCTGGATTTTCCGTCAATGCCTGGGCCGTCAACCGACCGTTCGGGAAGTGGAGCGATTGCAGAGCCTTTGGACCACAGCGCGGGAGGAATACGCGGGACAACCCCGGGCCGCTGCCGATTTTGCCTTTGCCGATCCCCGCAATCCTGCTCCTTTGCCCCCGGATGCCTCCATTCCGGACCTGGCAGCCTGGTCGGTCGTCAGCCGGGCTGTGTTGAACCTGGACGAGGCGTTGACGCGCGAATAAGTCGGGCGAGAGAAACTTCCCAATAGCAGATGGTATGAACCTGGACTCCGAATTTTTTGCCGAGCGACGACAGCACCTCTCCCGACGCTGGTTTTTCAAGGACTGCGCCATGGGCCTTGGCGGCCTGGCGTTGACCTCCCTGCTGAACGGTTCCAACGCGGAAGCCTCCGCTCCTCCGGCGGCGGTCCCGGGCGGGAAGCTGCCCCACTTCGCCGGGCGGGCCAAATCGGTCATTTATCTCTTCATGGCCGGAGCACCCAGCCAGCTCGAATTGTTCGATTACAAGCCGACGCTGGCCAAGTACAACGGGCAGCCGGTTCCCAAGGATGTCCTGCGGGGGCAGACGTACGCCTTCATCAAACCCGATTCGGCCATCTACGCCCCGGAATTCAAGTTTGAGCAGCATGGCCAATCCCGACAGTGGATCAGCGAGGCTTTGCCCCACCTGTCCAAGGTGGCCGACGACATCGCCGTGGTGCGCTCCGTATCAACCGATGCGTTCAATCACGCCCCGGGACAGATCTTTATGAACACCGGATCCCAGCAGTTCGGGCGACCGAGCTTCGGGTCCTGGGTGAGCTATGGCCTGGGCAGTGAATCGCAGGACCTGCCGGCCTTTGTCGTCCTCAATTCCGCGGGCGGACTCAGCGGTGGTGCCGGAAATTACGGTGCCGGTTTCCTTCCCACCGTCCATCAGGGCGTCCT
>CAIPFS010000682.1 GCA_903864375.1 uncultured Verrucomicrobiota bacterium | reverse complement strand
GGTGGCGGCGGCGGTGGCCCTCAGGGCGGAGGTCAGTCCCAGGGTGGCGGTCAGCCTCCCCGTCCGGTCGGTCCCCAATTGGGAGCCGATGGAAACCCCATCATCACGGATGGTTACCTCGAAATTTCCGAAAAGGGCTTTGGCTTTCTCCGGTCTCCCAAGGGGCATTTTGCGCCCAAGCCGACGGATGTCTTTTTGACACCCGACTCCATCAAGCGAATGGGGTTGCGTGAAGGCTGCCAGATCGAATGCACCGTCAATCCGCCGCACAAGGGAAACAGCCCCCAAATGCGGGAAGTATTGAAGGTCAACGGGCGTTCCTATCAGGAATTCCTGCATGCCATGCGGTTCGAGAACCTCGTGACGGTGGATCCCATCGAGAAGTTCCGACTGGAAACCACACCCGACCAGCTGGAGACGCGCATCATTGATTTGGTGACGCCCATAGGCAAGGGCACGCGCGGTCTCATCGTGGCCCCGCCGCGAACGGGCAAGACGACGATCCTCAAGCAGATTTGCAACGCCATCACGACCAACCATCCCGAGGTGCATTGCCTCGTCTTGCTCATTGATGAACGTCCCTAGGAAGTCACTGATTTTCAACGTTCTGTCAAAGCCGAGGTGATCGCCTCCAGCAACGATCAGGATTTGGAAACCCATGTGCGGCTGAGCCGGTTCATGATTGAACGGTGCCGCCGGATGGTGGAGGCGGGCAAGGACGTGTTTGTCCTGCTTGACTCGATCACCCGGGTTGCGCGGGCCTACAATTCCGTTCACGGCGGATCGGGAAGAACGATGACGGGCGGTGTGGATGCCCGTGCGCTCGAAATTCCCCGCAAGATGTTCGCCTCCGCCCGTAAAATCGAGGAAGGCGGCTCCCTTACCATTCTGGCGACAGCCTTGATCGATACCGGTTCGCGAATGGATGAGTTGATCTTTCAAGAATTCAAAGGAACTGGAAACATGGAGTTGATTCTGGAACGCAAGCTGGCGGAACGCCGCTTGTTCCCGGCCATTGACATTCCCAAGTCCGGAACCCGTAAGGAAGAAAAGCTGTTCGCCCCGCATCAGCTGGAAGCCATTCGAAAGCTTCGTCGCATGATGACCGACCTTCAGCCGGTGGAAGCGATGGAGACGCTGTTGATGGCTCTCAAGAAGCACAAAACCAACGATGAATTGCTGGCCAAGCTCTCGGGCTAGTCCGTCTCCCTGACCAGATTTGAAAAGCCCTTTCGACTGTTCCAGGGAAGGGTCTGAAGACGGGGCAGGTCGTTTTCGACGCTGAAAAACCAGTCGTGATTTTGTATCGCGACTGGTTTTTTGCTGAGCGGACGCACGCGGCCCCTCCGCCCGGGACCACCTGATGTTTTTTCGGCGGATTGGGCTGGTGTCGTCCGGCTTATGTTCCGGCGAGGACCGTTTTCGGCGTGGGTTCGTTGGATCTCCGACCGCCCCGGAACAGCAGATAGAGCACGGGAAGAACGATCAGGGTGAGTGGTGTCGCGCTGACCAGACCACCGATGATGACCACGGCCAGTGGTCGTTGGGATTCAGACCCGATTCCGTGGGAAAGAGCCATCGGGAGCAGACCCAGCATGGCGAGCATCGCCGTCATCAACACGGTTCGCAGGCGGGTGGAAGCCCCCAGGCGGACGGCTGACCGTGTTTCGCTGCCGTTTTCGACCAGTTGATCAAAATAACTGACCATGACCACCCCGTTGAGGACCGCCTGACCGAACAGGGCGATGAATCCGATGGCCGCACTCACACTCAAAGGGATGTGGGTGATCCACAGGGCCAAAATTCCACCCACCACCGCGAACGGGACGTTCAGGAGGATCAACAGGGCGCTGCTGACCGATCGGAAGGTGTTGAACAGGAGGACAAAGATGATGAAGACGGAGACTGGGAGCACAATGGCCAGCCGTTTCATCGCCCGTTGCTGATTCTCAAACTCACCGCTCCAGGTCATCACATAGCCATCGGGAAGCCGGATATCCGCGCATTTCGCCTGCATTTCGGCAACCACACTCCCCATGTCGCGGCCCTTGATGAACACTCCCACGGCCTTCACCTGACGGCCTCCTTCCCGACTGATATTGAGAGGGCCGCTGACGGTCCGGAAGTTGGCCAGTTGCGATAGCGGGACTTTGGCCCCCTCCGGGGTGTCCACCAGGATGCCTCTCATGGCTTCGATGGTGCGTTCCGGTTCCCGCAGTCGGACCACCACGCCAAAGTGTTTTTCTCCCTCCCAAATCTGGGTGGCTTCCTTGCCGCCCAGTGCCATCTCCACCACATCCTGGACATCCTGAATATTCACCCCGTAACGGGCGGCTGCCTCCCGGTTGATCTCCAGCAGGATTTGGGGGACCTCACCGTCCCGGTCGATGAAGGCTTCGGCAACACCAGGTATCGAGCGGACCCGATGTTTGACTTCGCGAACGGCTGCGAGGATGTCCGACTGGTTTTCGCCAAACACCTTCACGACCACCTGTCCCTTGATCTGGCTGATGCTCTCCAGGACGTTGTCCCGGATCGGCTGGGAAATGCCGACTTCAATTCCCGGGTATTCCTTCTCAAGAACCGACTGAAGTTGGTCGACGACGAGCGATTTGGTTCTACCGGGCGCCCACTGTTTGGCGTCGACCAGATCTACAAAGCATTCAATCTGGTTGAGCGATTTGGGATCGGTTCCATCCTCGGGACGTCCGGCTTTGGAAATGACCGAGTGGACTTCCGGGACCGTATGAAGGACGTCCCGCACCCGGCGGCACCAGCGGGTGGACTCCTTCAGGCTGACCCCGGGTGGAAGAGTGACCGTGACCCAGAGCGTTCCTTCGTCGAGCTCGGGAAGGAACTCGGTGCCCAGTTGAGTGAACAGGAAGAGTGCGCCCACGAGAGAGGCGACGGCCAGGGCCAGCACCGTCCGGGTGCGGTTCAAGGCCCAATCCAGAAAGGGAACGTAAACCCGCTTGCACTGACGAATCATCCAAATGTCATCGTGCGGCAGCTTTTTACGAAGGAACGCCCAGCAGAGGAGGGGGACAAGCGTGAGCGAGAAGAGCAGGGAACCCACCAGGGCGCTCGTGACCGTCCAGGCCATCGGCGCAAAAATCCGTCCTTCGTGACGTTGCAGGGTGAAGATGGGCAGATGCGCAGCAATGATGATCAGCATCGAAAAGAAGGTGGGACGTCCCACCTCGGCGGCGGCGGATTGAATGGCATGCCGGAAACGATCCGGTTCCTTCCGGGCATCGATCTGTCCTTCACTGAGATGTCGGAACACGTTTTCCACCACGATCACAGCGCCATCCACAATGATTCCGAAATCAATCGCCCCCAGCGAAAGGAGATTGGCCGGTATTCCCCGCCAGGTCAGTCCAAGGAAGGTCGCCAACAGCGACAAGGGAATCATCAAGGCGACAATCAATGCCGCCCGGATATTGCCGAGGAAGATGAACAGGATGAAGGTCACCAGCAGGGCCCCTTCTCCCAGATTGTGGAAAACCGTGGTCAGGGTGGTTCCAATCAACCAGGAACGGTCGTAGTACGGAACAATCCGGACCCCTTTCGGAAGGATGCGCGTGTTGAGTTCGTCAATGCGCTGTTTGACCCGTCCCAGAACCTCGCTGGGGTTTTCACCCTTCCGCATCAGGACGATTCCCGAGACAATGTCATCGTCGCCATCCTGCCCGGCAATTCCCTGGCGGGGTATCGCACTCAAGGCAAGTTGGGCCACGTCGCGGACACGGACCGGTGTACCGCTATGCGAGGCAACGACGGTATTGCCAACGTCATCCAGCGTCCGCACCAACCCGACCCCGCGGATGAGGTACTGCTGCTCGCCTTGTTCCGTGTAACTGCCACCGGCGTTGGCACTTCCCCGACCCAGGGCGGCGAAGAGTTGCTGCAGTGGTATTCCGTAGGCCTTGAGGGCCGCAAGGTCGGGGCGGACCTCGTACTGTTTGACCAGTCCCCCGAAGCTGACCACATCGGCCACTCCGGGGACCGTCTTGATCTGACGCTCAACGACCCAGTCTTCCAGCGTCCGGATGTCCCGCGAGTCCTTTCCTTCGCCGTGAACGCGGAATCGGTACAATTCACCAATCGGAGTCGACAGCGGTCCCAGACTCGGTTGGACACCCATCGGCAGGTCGGCCGCAGCAAGTCGTTCGGTGACCTGCTGGCGGGCAAAATAATCGGTGACCTTGTCGTCGAAGGTGACGGCAACAAATGAAAGCCCGAACTGGGTGTGGCTGAACAGGCGGACCGAGTGGGGAACTCCCGCCAGCGCCACTTCCACGGGAATGGTCACCTGTTTTTCGACCTCCTCCGGGGCACGTCCGGGGTACAGGGTGATCACCTGCACCTGAATGTCCGAGACGTCTGGAAATGCCTCAATGGGGAGGTTCAGAAAGGCCGCAACTCCGGCACCGATGAAGGTGACGATCAGAAGCACCAGGAAGAGCGGTTGGTGCAGGGCGAAGTGGACGAGGCGACGAATCATGTCGGGGGCGGGGGCCGCAGCTGGAAAAGGAAGGGAATGAAACGGCGGGACTAGTGGCTTTCCGTCTGGCCGAGAATCTGGTTCAGCAGGAGCCCACCGTCCGTCACCACGCGATCGTCGGCCTTCAAACCTGCCAGGATTTGAACCCGGCCCTCCCGCTTTCGTCCCAGTTTGACCTCCTGACGGCGAAAGGTGCCGGAGGAGGATTCAACAAAGACGTAGTAGCGGTCGCCATCCAGAAAAACGGCATTGTCATCGACACTGACCGCCTTGAGGTCCAACCGGGCTTCGGCCGCGACCAATTGTTCGGCTCGGAGTTTGCGATCGTGATTGTCGATCCGGGCCCGGGCGCGAACCAGACGGGTGATGGGGTCCAGACCGTCCCCCAGATATTCCAGCACGCTGCGGAAGGTGGTTTCCGGTTCGTTGGGGAGGTGAATGATGAACTCCTGACCTTCCCGAAGCCGGACTGCATCCGACTCCGTCAGATCCAAAAGGAGCCAGAGTTGGGTGGGGTCAGTGATGACCAGCAAGGGAGCGGCCAGCTTTTCGATGCCGGCCAGCATCTGGTCAGGTCGGACTTCCTGTCCGGGACTGGCATTTTTCTCGACCACCACACCGGCAATCGGAGCCTTCAGCGTGAAGTTCGAATCAACCGAATCATCGCCCAGGCCGTAGGCCGTCAGTCGCGTTTTTGCCCGTTCGGCCTCGGTGCGTGCCCTTGCCCGGTCGGTTTCAGCGCTGATCAGGTCCTTCTCCGCTGCCGCGCCATGGGCGAAAAGCTCCTGCAGCCGGGTGAAATTCTTTTCGGTCAGTGCCAGGTCGGTGAGGGCGCGGCGTGCGTCGGCCTGTGCCTGACCAAAGTCGGGAGAGGAAAGCACCAGCAACGGCGCCCCCGGTTCAACCCGTTGTCCGGTTTCAGCCAGGATCCGAAGGATTCGTCCTCCAAAGGGTGAAAAGACCCGGACGGTCAGGTTTTCATTCCAGGTGACGCGTCCTGGAAATGTCAGCACCAGATTGGTGGCTCCCGGAATCGGGTCGATACGAAGGGAATGCAACTGGCTCGATTGAGGCGGAAAAATGACCTTTCCTGGCTCGGTTCTTGGGGCTTCATCCGGAACTCCGGCAGGGGTTGCGGCGGACGGCTTGCACCCGATGCCGGAAACGACCGCGAGGCCAAGAATGCAGGAGCCGGGCAGGACTGACCGGAAAAGTGTGACCAACTTCATGATTAGGGTTTGGCAGGAATCGACAAAGACTGGGTTCTTTGATGGCGTTCCAGGTCGGAAATGGCCGCGGCATAGGCAGCCTGGGCGGTGACGTATTCCGACGTGGCGGTGGCCAGGGCGATGCGGATGTCGTTATCGTTTCGTTCGGCAGAAAGGAGGTCGATGAGCGACGCTCCCCCCTTTTGATAGGCATACCGGACCGTGGCGGTGATGGCCGCCGATCGCGGAGCGATATCCTTTTCAAAACGGTTCTTTCGTTCCCGGGCGGTGGTCAACTCGTGCTCCGCCACCGCCACATCAGCCTGTGCGTTGGCTGCGGCCTGGCGGGCGCGTATTTCCGCCTGACCCAAGGCCGCTTGAGCCGCCGATATATTCCCCCGATTCAGGTTGAACAAGGGCAGGGGAAACGAGAATCCAAAGCCGACGCTGTCGCTCTGATCGGGCGGCTCGCGTTCGTATTGGGCCAGAATCGTGGGATCAGGAATCCGCATCGCCTTCTGCAGCCGGAGGTCGGCTTGTGCCTTCCGGACATCCGTTTCGGCCGCAACGACATCGGGACGGTTGAAGAGGTCAAAGCGTGCCGAACCCGGGAGTTTTGCCTCGGGTAGGGATGCCAGCTCCGCGAGAGTGTCCGCCAGCATCACCTGGCCTTGGGGGGCAGGATCGCCCAGGAGGGTTTCCAATTGGATCCGGGCCGTCCGCGCGTCGGATTCCGCACGTTGTGCGTCCAACTCCAGGCGGTCCGCCGAGATGGTGATCTGATCCCGGTCTGCCAGCGACAGATCGCCGGCACGAACCCGTGTCTCGGCGATGGCAGCTTCCTGCCGCAATGACGCGGCCGAGGTGCGCAGGACCCTGGCCTGCTCTTCGGCACTCAAGACCCCGACATAAGCGGTGTTGACCGCCAGTTCCAACTGCCGGCGAGCTTCAGCGAGCCGGGCGTTGGCTCCCTGAGAGCCCGCGAGGGCTGACGCCTTCCGGGCACCCCGTTTCCCACCGATTTCAATCAACTGGTTGAAAGCAATGACCGAATCATAACTTCGGTGAATCAGGCTGTTTCCCAGCCGCGTGCTCGCCGGATTTCCGTTGGATGGAATCTTGGTTGTGGATAGCGAGACGGTGGGATTGGGCAGCTCCCTGGCGATCAGTCGCTGGGCGTCAGCCAAATCCACGTTGGCTCGCGCCGCCAGCAGATCCCAGTTGCGTTCGAATGCGATGCGTCGGGCATCCCCGAGATGAATCGCGGCTTCACCGGCTTCAGTCACACGTGATTCCGCAACACACACAACGAAGGCCAGGCCCGAAAGGGCACAGGCGAACGAGCGGAAAGATCGGGACACCTTCATCGGGCCAATGTGGGTGAGGGGGCAACCATCCCTGATGCCACGGGACACTCAGGCGAACGCCGCGATCGGAATGTCAGGCTGCGGTTGAAGAGTGCATGCAGAAACGGGTGCAAAACATCCGGGAGTGCCTCCAGGGCGCGTATCCATGGGTGAAAAAGCATGTTCGACAGCCGGCAATGGAAAGAATGAAGCACAACGCGATTTCGATCCCACCGTCATTGGCGGGCGACGGAGGCAAGCGCAGGGATCGTGCCAATCCGTGACGGCTGCTGCCGGGGGTCCTGGGAGGTTTCGTGGGCCCAGGTTGCCACAGGAGCCGCCCGGACACCCGGACGGCAAACAGCAGCGGTCGCCCGGTGAATAAAAGGTATCCAGTCGATGGAAAGTCTGTTTCCAGAGACGGAGAAGCGGATTTGAAGAAGGATTCGGGCTCGCCTTTTGGCTGGGGGCCTCTTCAATGGAAGTCGTCCCTCGCAACGCCGGTGCTGACAACAAAATTCCAGATCCGGTTGGCCGCCTTCTGTCTCCTGCTGTTTCTGGCCGCCATTTTGCTCGGTTGGGCGGCCCAGTCCGCCTGGCAGCGGGTGCGCTTGCTGAATGACGAGCTCTCACGGGAGCAACTGGAGAGTTACCGAACGGCGGACCAGTTCCTGCTCGACCTCCAACACCTGCAAGGATTGCTCCTCCGGTTTGAGCTTCGCGGCGATTCGAACGACTGGGCGCGCTTCGATGCCGGACAGAACAATCTGGACCTTTGGCTGACCCAGCAACGAAACCGGTTGTACACCGGGGCGGAACGGTCGGCTCTTCAATCCATTGAACGGGCCTACGACGACTATCAAATCGCTGCCACCCGTCTTGCACAACAAATTGCCGCTGGCAGGTCCATCCGGGAGCTGGCGGCAGATGTGGAGCGAACATCGGCCGAGTTCGAACGGTTGGGGCGGCTGGATGGGGATCTCGTCCAGGCGCACCAGCGCGCGCGCGAGGAATTGATTGACCGGTCACGCCACGAGCTCACGTTTATCCGGGCCGTCCTTTACGGAGCATTGACCGCGTTGCTGGGCACAGGTCTGGGGCTTGCGGGATTCATTTGGAGCGGGCTCATCAGTCCGCTTCAGCGACAGTTGCTGGAGAGCCGGGAATTGATCGCCCGACAGGATCGCCTGGCATCGCTGGGGATCCTCGCCGCCGGGGTGGCCCATGAGATTCGAAACCCATTGACGGCCATCAAAGCCCGACTGTTTACCCAACGAAAGCACCTCGGGCCAGGAACCGCGGCCCACGACGATGCCGAGGTGATTGGCAGCGAAATCGACCGACTCGAGTCCATCGTCAAAGGTTTCCTCCAGTTTGCCCGTCCCGCAGAGCCGGAGTTTGCCGTGGTGCCCGTCCTGCCCCTGTTGCAATCGCTGGAGAGCCTGCTGAGGGACTCCCTGGATGCCCAGCATCAGATTCGGTTGGAAATTGAGCCAGGTGAAAGCCTGTCGGTGCGGGCGGACGCCAACCAATTGAAACAGGTGTTGCTCAACCTGGTTCAAAACGCGGCGGATGCCATCGGTGCGCGCGGTCGGATCGGTCTCAGGTACCGATGGGATCTCCAGCGACTTCGTGGACAGCAACTTCCCGTGGTGGTGATCGAAATTCTTGATACGGGTTCCGGAATCCCCGCCGATATCCGTCCGCGCTTGTTTGATCCGTTCTTCACCACCAAAGCGACGGGGACAGGGCTCGGTTTGAGCATCGCCGCCCGGATTATCGAGAATCACGGGGGAGCCATCCACTATCAGACCGAGCCCGGGCGGGGAACGACGTTTGGGGTGGTGCTGCCCGAGGCCGCGCCAACCCCTGCTGATTGACCTTCCCCGAGGGTCCGGACGCCGGACCGCAATCGACCATTTTATTTTCAGTTGGTCCCCGGCATGCTGGAGAAGTTAAAGCCATGTCACAGGTTCTGCTGATTGAAGATGATCCCAGCCTGCTTTCGGCGCTTCGTTCCGTCCTCGAAGCCGAAGGCTACCGTGTCACTCACGCGACCCGGGGTGATGACGGTCTGAGTCTGGCCCTGACCGGGACGTTTGACGCCATCCTGACAGACCTTCGACTTCCCGGGCTGGGTGGGTTGGAGGTGGTGCGGCGACTGCATGAACAGAAGCCGTTGATTCCGATCCTGCTGATGACCGCCCATGGTACGACGGAAACAGCCATTCAGGCCACCAAGCTGGGTGCCTACGATTATCTCCTCAAGCCGTTCGAAATGGAGGAGTTGCTGGACTTGCTCGGAAAGGCGGTATCCGGCGGGCAGCTCGCCGCCCGGGCGGTGGATTTGGGCGAAGCCGCTCCGGGCAACGACGCCATCGTTGGACGGAGTAAATCCATGCAGGCCGTCTACAAGGAGTTGGGGCGTATCGCCGCCCGTCCGGTCAACGTCCTGATTCGGGGTGAGACCGGCACGGGAAAGGAACTGATTGCCCGGGCCATCTTCCAGCATAGCGACCGCTCAAAAATGCCGTTCATCGCGGTGAATT
>CAIPFS010000681.1 GCA_903864375.1 uncultured Verrucomicrobiota bacterium | reverse complement strand
ATTGGAGCAGGACTGGCGGGCCTGACCTGCGCCCTCCGCTTGAGGCAGGCTGGCATCGATTCCACCTTGTATGAGGCCAACGACCGGCTTGGAGGGCGATGCTTCACCCGCCGGGGATTCTTTGCCGACCAGCAACTGGTCGAACGGGGTGGAGAATTGATCGATACCGACCACACGGCCGTTCGGGACCTGGCGTTGGAATTGGGGCTGGGTCTGGATGATTTGTACGTGGCCGAGCCGCCCGGCACACTGCCGTTTTATCGCTTCCATGGTCGGTCTTACACTTATGAACAGATTTTGCGCCGCTTTCGGGCGATTTATCCCCGGCTGCAGGCCGATCTGGATGCCGTGGGCGACATCGATTATACGGGCAGCACTCCCCGCGGGTTCCGTCTCGATCACACGTCGCTGGCAGACTATATTGAACAGCTGACGGATGACGACGTTCTGGCGGACCTGCTGGATGTGGCTTACAACATCGAATACGGTGCCGAAACCGGGAATCAGACGGCGCTGAATCTTTTGTTCCTTCTGGGATACTCTCCCAACGACTCATTCGATATCTTCGGAGAGTCTGATGAGCGGTATCACATCCGGGGTGGCAACGACCAATTGGTTTCCCGGATGGCCTCTCTTTTATCGGGTGCCATCCAAACAGGCTCGCCGCTGACGTCCATCCGCCAGAAAACCGACGGTCGATATCGCCTCGATTTTTCCGCCGGTTCCGGAGTGAAGTCGGCGGTGGCGGATCATGTGGTGCTGGCTCTTCCCTTTTCAATTCTCCGGACCTTCGTGGACTATTCCGCCGCCGGTTTCAGCCCACAGAAGCGCAGAGCCATTGAAACTCAGGGAATGGGGGCGAGTACCAAACTTCATCTCCAGTTTCGCAGCCGCCATTGGAATGCCCTGGGCAACAATGGCGATACCTATGCGGATACCGGATACCAGAATACCTGGGAAGGCACGCGGGCTCAGGCGGGAGTTTCCGGTATCCTGGTCAATTTCACCGGTGGTGACACCGCATTGCATTACGGCACAGGCACGATGGCCCAGCGCACTGCCGAGGCGCTTCGGAATCTGGAGCCCGTGCTGCCGGGGCTTTCCGCCCGATACAACGGGCTTTCGACTCTTGACTTCTGGCCGGCGAATCCATGGAGTCGCGGTTCCTACTCCTATTGGAAGATCGGACAGTACACGTCGATTGCCGGCAGTGAAGGGCTGCGGGAGGGCAACGTCCACTTTTGCGGGGAGCACACCTCGTTCGACTACCTGGGCTACCTCAATGGGGCGGTGGATTCCGGAAATACCACCGCCGCCGAAGTGATTGCGGATCTCCTCTGAGTCCGATGCGGAATTGAAGCCGGGGTTCTATTTCTCCTCACGGCCGTCATCCCGGGTCGTCACCTTGACCCGTTTGGCGAATTCGTCCCGGGTAATCCTGGCCTCGGCGACTTCGGCCAGGGCCGACACCGGGACCTCGAGGGTCAGACTGGTGCCGGCCTTGGGAACGTCGCTGGTCAACGATTCGGTCACGTGGACGGTGGCTCCCGCAGGGAGTGACGGATCGTTTCCCCCAATTCCACCCTGCTCCTGCCGTGGGTCTTCCTGAACTTTCTCCAACGTCTCGGAAAAGTGGGACCGGGAAGCCCTGCCGTGGACATGCACCACCACTTTATCGGTGGAAGCCAGGGATTTGATATTCGCCGCATGACGCAGGGCCCCAATCAGCCGGTCCGTCAGGCGCTTGACCCGGTCGGCCTGGTATTCCACATCGGGCTGCCCCGGAAACCCACCTCCAAAACCGCCGCCACCTCCAAAACCGCCGCCACCTGCAAAGGCTCTTCCGGCAACAAAACCAGGAGGGAGTCCGCCGCCACCGCCGAATCCTCCTCCTCCACTGACCTCGCCCGTTGGCAGCCCGGCAATCTCACGTCTGGCCATTTCCCATGCCGTGTCGGTTCCGTTGGTTTCCCGGCTGCTCGACACCGCCACCTTCGGCGGCGCCACCAATGGATAGTCCACGTCCAGCAGGAAAACGGCCCCGTAACCATCCAGGAACAGCGCATCCAGCTCGCGGCGTTCGCCCAGGCCCAGACCTCCAAAATCAAATCGGAAATTGCCCCGGGGACCTGCCTCGGGGTTGGCGGCCTTGGCCAGAATCCTCGACATGATGGCCAGTTCCGTGCGCGATTGTCCGATGGATGCCGCCTTTTCACCGGTCCCGGGAATGACGAGCAATCGATTTGCGGCCGGTCCATTGAGACCAAACCGCAGGGAGGCAATCTTTCGACCCGCCTCGGACGCCGCCCGTTTGATTTCAATCACGGATCGGTTCAGGTCCTTCTGGAAGGCGCTTCCCGGAACGGGATCGTTGGAGGACGCCGGATCAACGGACGGGGGCAGACCGCTCTTGGCACCCGGTGGGACCGGTTGAGCCACATCGGAGGGCGGTCCCGGAGGGATGGCTGGTTGAGCCCCGAGCGGGAGGCCTGAAAGGGTGCACCCGAAGATGGCCAGGGCGGCGAGGGGGGAATGGGGACGAATGAGCCAATGATTCATGGAGGGGAATGGTGAATAGTGAATGGTTAATGGAGAGGTTGTGTCAGAAAATTGGTCCCTGAAACCGGCTGGGAACCCGCAACGGGCAGGCCACCGGCCAGCCAGTTGAATTGCGATTCGGCCTGGCGGAAGCCGGTCCAGGTTTGCCGCGCCAGAAGGGTCAATTCATTGCGCAATTCTGCGTAATCCATGGCCCGCTCCTGATCGGAGGTGCTGAGCTGACGGGCCCACAGCAGGCGGTCCGCGGAACGCGCCTCGGCAATCTGGCGGGCGAATTCGGTCAGAAGTTGTTGGTTTTCCTGGCGCACGGCTCCCGAGATCTCCTGAGCCGTCCGTTGGAGATGATCCTGCCGATCCCGCTCGGCCTGGCGCAGCCATTCAGCCCGGGTTTCGGCCCATTGAGCGGACACCTCGTTCTGGTTTAAACGTCCCCGGGTTCCGATTGCAAAGCCCAGGCCCAGGGCAAGAGCCACAGCGGCTGCCCATGGCAGTGCTGGTCGCCGGATCCAGCTCCAATGGCGGGGCGTCGCCCGCGTGAGGCGACCCCCATCAAGATCCAGGGAATTGAGAGTGGACTGCCATTTCTGAAGCTGGAGCTGGCACTCCGGGCATTCCGCCCGGTGAGCGTCCATCTGCTGACGCATGCGGGAGGGCACTTCATCATACAGGTACTCCATCCAGGATTCGTTTGAGGGATGAACCATAAATTCAGACTGTTCGAAGATGATGGAGATGCGGGGCCAGCCGGTGGAGCGCCTCTACCATGCGTGACTTTACTGTTCCCTCGGGGATGCCGAGGATCTCGGCTATCTCAGCAAACCGGAGGCCCTCATAATGTCGGAGAATGACCACGACCCGGTACGCTTCGTCCAGTTGGCTGAGGGCCTTCCGGACGATTTCGGCCTGTTCCAGACGGGCCACGTCCGTGTCGGGTGACGCCTGGCTGGTCTCGGGGTCGTGGACTGAAGGTGCCTCCGCGTCCGCACCGGGGGATTCCCAGGAAATAACCGGATGACGGCGTTGATACCGGGCTTCGTCCCGGCACAGATTCAGCGCAATCTGCCAGAGCCAGGTGGAGAACTTGCCCTGCGGTCGGTAATCCTGACGCTTTGTGAAGACCCTGAGAAACGCCTCCTGCGCCAGGTCCTCGCCCCGGTGGAGATCACCGGTCATCCGCGTGCACAGGCGCTGAATGGGCTCCTGCCAGCGGTGCACCAGTTCCCCAAACGCAGCGGCATCCGCATGCTGCTGCACGCGCCACATGGTTTGCTCGTCGCTTGGAGTGAATGGCAGCCGACTCATGTCTTCCTGGGGTGTAACGCCGCCCGTCGTCATTTCGTTCGGAAAAAAATGCTCCTTCTGTTCAAGGCCGGGGCTTCCCGTATTCTTTGCCCATGCCGTATGAGGTCATTCCCACACCCGGTGAACGCTGGAGGAACCGGGTGCCCTTCGGGCTGCTGAGCACCAAACCACGCCATTTTCGGGACATGTTCCAGATCCTGTGGCGGAATCGGGACAACCTGCCGTATGCCTACAAAGTCATCACCCGGGGAGTTTGCGATGGCTGCGCGCTGGGCGTTGCGGGTCTGCACGATTGGACGATGGATGGGGTGCACCTCTGCATGACCCGGCTGAATCTGCTGCGGCTCAACACCATGCCGGCCATGGATCCAGCTCTTCTTTCGGACGTGTCCTCCCTTCGTGGACGTTCGAATGCCGAACTGCGTGAAATGGGCCGGCTGGCTTATCCGATGATCCGGCGACGCGGCGATCCCGGTTTTCAAAGAATCCGTTGGGATGAGGCACGAAAGCACATTGCGAGCCGCATACGGCGGAGTGATCCGCACCGGATCGCCTTTTTTGTCACCGCCCGTGGAGTGACCAACGAGGTCTATTACATGGCCCAGAAGGTGGCCCGCTTCCTGGGAACCAATCACATCGACAATGCCGCCCGCCTCTGCCATGCGCCCAGCACCGGAGCCATGAAACATGCGTTGGGGGTTGCCGCCAGTACGTGCAGCTATCAGGACTGGTATGGCACCGACCTCATCGTCTTTTGGGGGGCCAATCCCGCCAACGATCAACCGGTCACCACGAAGTACCTGCACGAAGCCCGTGCACTGGGAACAAAGGTCGTCCTGGTCAATCCCTACCTGGAACCCGGTATGAAGCGCTATTGGGTACCGTCGACCGCCTCCAGTGCCCTATTTGGAACGGGCATTGCCGACTGGTGGTTTCCGGTTTCCCAGGGAGGGGACATCGCTTTTATTTATGGAGTCCTCAAAATCCTTTTGGCAGAAAACGGACTGAACCACGAGTTCATTGCCCGACACACAACCGGATGGGACGAGCTGGCCAGGGAACTGGACCGCCATGAGTTTGCCGACCTGGAGCGGCTGAGCGGGCTTCCCCGGGCGGCCATGGAGCAATTGGCGCACCTGCTGGCGGGT
>CAIPFS010000680.1 GCA_903864375.1 uncultured Verrucomicrobiota bacterium | reverse complement strand
GGCCTCAGCCGCCGCCAGCAGCGGTTTCGAAGTCTGCACAAACTCCCAAATCTGTTGGGGCTTCCCGCCGAGCGCGGATAAAGTGCCGACAACCAGTGCCACCGCAGCAGCCTGCAATGGAACGGCCAACTCCGGCAGATCTGACACTGCTCCGATTTGCCTCCCCGAAGAGTTGAGATCGTGCAGGGCTTCAATAAAATTTCCCGCCATGTTGTTGTTTCCCTTGGACCGCTAAGCAGCCATCCGCTGCGCCGTCTCCAGGACAAAATCACCTATCGTCTGGCTGCCTGGAGCCACCAGTTCCTGGCGGTTCTCCAATTGGTTGATGATGTTGGACATGTCTGATTCCACAGCCTTCACCCGTTCGTTTGCTGAGGTGAGCCACAGGTTGCGCACGATGCCTGCATTGATGATGCCCTTGTCCAGACCCTTGGCCAGTTCGTCCAGCCCAAATGACAGGAAGTCCCAGGATTCCTTCATGTCTTCCGCGGCCCGAGACGCTGCAGCCATCTGGTTCACCAGGTTGCCATAGTTTGTGGATAGTCCCAATGCCAGCTGAACTTCAGACGTGAGATTTTCCTTGGTACGGAGCAGATCTTGCTGAGCATCCTGGAGACCTTTCAGCGCAAGGGCTGATGCCACTTCGCCACCAACCCCGGCGGCGACGATTGCAGCGCCACCGAGGACCACCAAATTGGCGGATCCTGCAGTCACAATACTGGCGACGGCCCCCACCAATATGACGAACACCCCCCCAAGGATGGCAAGTGCACTCAAGGTGATGCCGGTGATGGCACCGGCGATCTTGCTTTGCAGTTCGTTGAGCTGTTTTTCTATCTCCTTCAGTGCTCCGTTATCGCCGTTCACCGCAGCATTGAGCTGGCCAACGATACCCGAGAAGACGGCGACATCGACCGACAGCTTGTCCCGCAGTTTACCCAGAGACAGGGCTGTATCGTGGGCGAGGCCCTGGAATTCCGAAGCCTTGTCCTTCAGCTGTCCCAGCAACAATAACCAGTCCTTTTCTGATGCGCCCGGCGGAAGAACACTGGGAATGCTGCTATGAAGAAAGTAATAGTCTCTAATCAGGACAATATTGGTTTGCACTCTGGGAAAGATATTATCCATGTAGAACGAGGCGTGGTCTTGTGCCGTGACCAGGCCTCTATTGATCTGGTCAACCAAACCCGCAATGTTCTTGAAGTGCTTCGAATTCTCGATTCGAATCATATCCTGATGTTTTACACTTTGGCAGAGATTGAGGATGGTTAAGTTCTGGGACGTTTGTGCCTTGGCAGCCGTCTGTACTCGGAAAGCCGCTGTTGTCAATAGGTTGTCATTCATGCTGGGTTCTTTCAGTGATAACGTGTTGTTTTCCGCTGGAATGGGTTTAAGCGATCGTTGAGGGGTGATTCGTACCGGCGGTCCTGCTCATCCTGTTACCGTCCAGGCTGCCAAAATCGGCATCCCGAAGCTGCTCTTCAATGCGGGTGAGCGATTCCCGCAACACGGACCAGTGCTTTCTTCCGGCGTCGGCGAAGCCGGCGAGTTTCGACGCGGTATTCTCATCCGAAACTCCCTCGATGGCGGTCTTGAATTTGTTGAGGCCGGTCCGCATATCGGACCAGTTCTCTTTCAGTAGGTGACAGTCGACCTTCAAGGTGTGGATGTTGGTGGCGAACAGGCCCTTCTGCACCTGGACCACCTTGGCCACGGCGAGCAAGGCGCTTTCCCCCGCGAGTTTCTGATACGCGTCGGCAAGAGCCACATTGTTTGACTGCAATGCAATCTGTGCGGCAGACCACTTGGCGACACCATCGCCACCAGCCTGGATTGCGTGCACTGCGAAATCAACAGAGGGCAACTTCGGAGGGGCCCCGTTGCCTTTCGGTTTGTCTTTGTCATCCGGCTTTTTGACGTCTCCGACATTGATGGAGCCACTGATGACGGTGATGATTCCGACCCCCAACTCGGTGACCGCATCTCCCGCCGCTCTCCCGCCCGCGACGATGTCCTCAATGTTCTTGTGAACGGCCTTGGTAAGTTCGTTGATGTTCGTGACTGTGGCCTTAAGGGCATCGGTTAAATCCGCCAGGGTTGCCTCGAACAAATCGTCCAAATCGGCGCTAAGTGTCAGCAGGTATCCACCCACCAGTTCGACGTGAGTGATCAATGTCTGGAGATCAATGTAGTCCTCGCCGGCCTTTTCGGAAACGGTGTCCAGCAGTGTCACCAGGCTCTGCCGTTTGGCAGGATTCGAGGACGCCTCAAGGATTGCGGGCCGATCCAGGCGGTCAAAGGTTTGTATGAGCGATGCAAGGGAACCCGCCTGACGCACAAGCCGCTCGAAGTCGGGCAGAATGGTATTGAAGAAATTGGTGGCCAATTCACGGAGTTGCTGTTGGAGCTGTGCCATCTTTAAAGCGAGCCCAACATCGATTTTGGAGATATCCAGCACCTCTTGCTGGGTGATCAGCACGGCATACGCTTTTCCTTGCTTGATGAAGTTGGCAGAACTCAAAAAGCTGCCGTTGAGCCCCCGGGTCCCCAGCGGGTTCTGGTAGGGGTCGAAGGGATCGATGGATAGGGTACCATGGGTCGTGGTGGGCATGCGGTTATGTTTGTTGCGAGGCTATCTGGTGGGTTCTATCAAAGGGTCAGCGAAGTTGTTGGCCTCCTCGACAATGCTCGCGCGGTCGTCCTTCGGGTTGGCGTGGAGCATCCAGATCTGGACTTCAGGAAATTGGTCGCGCAAGGCCTTGATATTGGCAGCGTTCTGTCGAAACACGGGGCGGCTATTGCCGGCGATCCTGAGGACCACCGCGCGGGCAGCATTCACCCGGTCCAATGGGTGAAAGCGTCCGCTTTGTTCCAGCAACCTGAAATCGCTGACTTCCGGAACCTTGGGCAGGGAGGTCGGCTCGCAGTGTGCGGTGCCCGGAAGCGGAGAGTGGGCGCGAGCCACCGTCCAGGAGGACGCGGTGAGGAAAGCCATAGCGCAAACCACGACCCCGGGTACAAGGGGACGATGGCGTGTCGATACGGAATAGATGTTCATGTTTCAGTTTGAGCTGTTTCCGTCGCGCGATCCCGGGAAAACCCGCACACCGGTGATCACGTTTTCCGATGGCAAAAACGGTCATTCAAATGCAAATTTTTTTTGAAGGCGGATGAGGGAAGGGTGCGTTGAACCGTTGCGCTTGGCCGGACGGGTGTCCGGATTTGGGCAACACCCCCTAAAGTCGGCAGCCACGAAGTTGGCCGGTTATGGCTGGGCAGGGTGCTGACAATCGAGCGACGTCCGCCATTTGCTCCTTCAACCCTGCTGCCGGCACGATTGGAATTACGGCCGCTCGGCTGTCTGTTCTTCGTTCCTCCAGGCCAACACTTGGGCCGCAGAAGCCCGCCGCCAGATTCTGGCCGTTCGATCTTCGCTGCCGGTGACAATTTCCTGGCCGTCTGTGGATATGGCGACGGCCCGGACCCAATCGACAAGCCCTTCGC
>CAIPFS010000679.1 GCA_903864375.1 uncultured Verrucomicrobiota bacterium | reverse complement strand
TCCGGAATTTGCCCACGATTTTAGATTCGTGGAGCTGCTCACCTGATAGGCACCCCCAGCGACAGTGGGCCAACTTAGATGAACCTTCCCGCCAGTTGGAATAGCGCTGGCAATAACCGGCTGGGGGAAGGTGGTAGTCCCACCCGATGAGCGGGTGAAGCGACGCAGGAGAACCTCGGAGCCGAGGTTCACATTCTTGAAACCTGTCCAAGCCGCCACAAACTGGTCTGCTCCGGTCGATGCAACAGTTGGTACCGATTCGTCGATCAATGGAACGGTCGAGAGCGGAAAGGCATCCCCATCGACAGCGCCAGTGATCGTCAGGAATTGTCCGAACGGACGAACATCCCGGGATGCTGCTCCCTGGTATTGCCATGACAGAAGGACATTGTTTCCGGCCACGGCCATTTTCGGGCCGTTCGCGTTGTGGCTGGGGTCGGAAGCAACACTCAAGGCGGGAGCGCTAGAATTACCTACTGCATCAAAGGAACGAGTCGAAACGGACCAGAGAGATGCTGAATCGCCATGATCCCGCTCCACCCAGGCCGCAACAAATCCCCCACCGGGAACTCCCACCAGATTGGGTGCCGAGCAGATATTTGTTCCGGAATTCAATCGGAATTCGTCGGTCAACGCATTTCCAGAGGTGGAAAAGGTCCGACCCATGAAATCCGCAGATTTGTCAAATCGCTGGCTCTCCGAGATCCAACCGATGGCATAGGTGGTTCCAGAAAGGGGTGCAACCACCGGATTGCGCTGACTGGCCTTAAAGGTCTGGGTTACCACAAAGTTGGTTCCCAACAATTCTCCACTGCCGCCGACATGCTGAGCAAGAACGCCAAATCGATCCCCATCGGCCTGATCAGAAGCCCACGCCACTACAAATGTTCCGTCGTCCAAAGCTGCGACGGAGGGAGCTGAAGGAAGGGTTCCAGACTTGGAGCTGACCACCGTTCCAGAATTCGCAAAGGAAGGCGTCGACAGGCCTGGTTTCAAAGCACGGGCTCGGATGGAGGCTTTCCCTCCGGTAGTTTCCCGCCAGACAATGAGTGAATTTCCCCCCTTTGCCTGGGCAAGTTGGGGATAGGTTTGATCACCACTGACCGATGACGAAACGGTAAAGGGGGCAAAAAGGCCAACCCCCGTGATGGAGAGACGGCGTGCCCGAATCACCCATGAATTCCCGAGCGAATGGTCCTGCCAGACCGCCACACCGGAGGAGGCGTCGAAGGCGAGGGAAGGGGACAATTGGTCACCGGCCAATTGACCCGCCCCCAGATATTCACTGCCCGCCGGGGCGAAGGCGGCACCCAAGGCCAGACCGGAGATCGCCGTGGAAGCGGCGATGAAGACCCCGGCTGTCCTGGGCATCCAACCGTTCCGTGCTCCGGTGAATCCGGGCTTATTGAACATGTTCATAACCGTTGGACCGATCAATTTACCCATGACGGAGGACGCCAATTTGGGTGATTACCATTGTTAACATGTTTCGTGCCATGTTTTGACACTTACCGGGCCGAAGCCTGGGTGGGAACGGCATCCGGGTCGTAAGGTAGATTGCTCGGATCGTTTACGCGCTTGCCGGCGGGGTCGATGATGGTTGGCGTGACAAAGATCATCAGATTCCGCTTGGACGTCATGGAACTTTCGCTGCGGAAGAGACGACCCACCAGCGGAAGGTCACCCAATCCCGGAACCTTGTCTTTTTGCTTTTTGACATCCTCGGAGATGAGGCCGCCGAGAACCACCGTCTGACCGTCCCAAACCGTGGCACTGGTCACCACCTGGCGGACGCGAATACGGGGCAAGGGCAGCTGGGCGCGTTGGGAGAGACCGATCGTGTTGCCGGCCACTGATTGGAAGGTCGGTACAAAGGCCCCGGGATCATCATATCCAACAAACTCAATCAAACTCGGGATGATCGTCATCTGAATGGAGTAGCCATCCGCGGAGACATAGGGAATCACGTCGAGGCTCGGGCCGAAGGGGAATGACTGGGTGCCATACTGCGGTGTCGTGACAATGGCACCACCACCGGTGGAGTTTCCAGCGGCATTGACACCACCGTTGCTCGAGGCGTTGTTGAGATCCAGACTGGTCACAATGGTCCGCACATCCGAGATTTCGATGTGCGCCTGACGACCGCTGACCGTCACGAGTTTGGGAGCAGTGATCAGATCTGAACCGTCACGCTGTTCGATGGCGTTGATGGCCACCCGGAACTGGGGGTCGGTCAGAATGCCCGTGATGGTGCCGACCGTAGGCAGTGCAGTCTGATTGGCGTCTGTATTCCGGAGACCAGAAGTGATGGTCTGGTCGGTGGCGCTGGGGGACACCGCACCGTAGAGCGGGAATGCACCGAGCGGATTGGCCTGGCTGGGGGTTCCAGAGAAGGAAGGAGCCGTACCGCCGGAGACGCCGACTTTCCCGCCACCCATCAAGAAGTTACCCAACTGCCAGTTGAATCCGAGACCCTTGCTGTCGGTCTGGGTGATTTCAGCAAATTTCGCTTCCAGGTCGATCAGGGGAGGTGCCTGGTTCAAGGCCTGAATGGCATGTTCAATAATGTCGAGGTCGGAAGCCGTCGCTCGGACCAGCAGAACACCGGTACGATCGTTGAAGAACAGGGCCTTCTGGTCGGCATTCGGATCATTGAATCCGCCGGCACCACCACCCGCTCCGGGAAATCCACCGCCGCCGCCAAATCCACCGCCGCCACCGCCGAATCCGCCGCCGCCGGCACCACCGAGGGCGACGGTTTGGGGGAAGTAGACACCGGCAGCCAGGAAGAACTGACGGACAAGGACGTTGACGAACGCCATGTTGTTGGTGCGCGTCACGTAGGAGATACCGACGCCGGCCTGACCACCACCACCGCCGCCGC
>CAIPFS010000678.1 GCA_903864375.1 uncultured Verrucomicrobiota bacterium | reverse complement strand
CGTCCACGGTTTCGCCAAGGCCTGGAGCATGACCGGATGGCGTCTGGGATTCCTGGCAGCTCCGGAGCCGATCGCGAAGGCCATCGACGCGGTACAAAGCCACAGCACCAGCAACCCCACGAGCTTCGCCCAAAAAGGGGGCGTTGCCGCGTTGAACGGCTCCCAGGCCCACCTGCCGGGCTGGCTGGCGGAGTATTCCCGTCGCCGCTCCTACGCGTGGCAGACGCTCAATGCCATGCCCGGTATCACCTGCGCGAATGCCCGTGGCGCCTTCTATCTTTTCCCCAACATCAGCCGCACCGGCCTGAAAAGTGCGGAGTTTTGTTCACGCCTCCTCGAGCAACATCAGGTGGCTGCCGTCCCCGGCATCGCCTTTGGGGCCGATGACTACATCCGACTCAGCTACGCCACCAGCCTGGCCAATATTGAAAAGGGCCTGGGCCGGATGGCGAAGTTCGTTGCCAGCTTGAACGGGTGAACACCTCGCCGCCGGTGGAATCGGGCGGTCTGGCACCGGCCCCTTCCGCGGCCGCACCCGACCCTGGTTATCTGGGCAACCTCTGGAAGCTGTATGCCATCCGGGGGTTGTTCTGGGCTCATTTCTGGTCAGCGGTCCTCACCCCGTTCTTCACGGATTGGGGACACTTGAAGTTGTCGCAGGTCCTGTACCTCAACTCATGGTTCATGTTCTGCAGCTTCGCCCTCGAAGTTCCGACGGGTGTGGTCGCTGACTTCTTTGGACGCAAAGTCTCGTTGGCCATCGGCGGGGCCATGGCCGCCGTCGGTGTCCTGGTCTATGCCAGCGCGCCGAGCATCACCTGCTTCGCCCTCGGTGAACTGCTGCTGGCCGTGGCATTCACCCTCCATTCTGGTGCCGATGAAGCCCTGGCTTTCGACAGCCTCAAAGCGGCAGGCCAGGCATCACGGGCGGGAACCGTTCTGCCTCGAATGGAAGCCTTCAAATTGGGCGGCATCCAATTGGGAACCCTCGTGGGCATGGGGATCGTGCAGTGGGGTGGCCTGCCATGGCCCATGCGGGCCTATTCCATCCCTGCACTGTTGGTGACCCTTCTCGCTTTGACCCTGAAGGAACCGCCCACCGGCGAGCCCAGGGCCACCCGCCGGAATTACCTCGGGCTGCTGCGGTCCGGCGCCCGGTATTTCGTTTCGCATCCCATCCTGCGGCTGTTCACCATTGAGCTCGCGGTGACGAATGCCCTGGCCTGGGCCATCCTCTGGCTGTATCAACCGATCCTGACCCTTCGAGGCTTTCCCGTCGGGGCCCTTGGCTTTGTCCACGCCGCCGCCTGCGTGGCCCAGATTGCCTTCCTGAGTCATGTCGGACGCATCGAGCGTTGGTGCGGCTCCCGTCGCCGACTCCTGATTCTGGCCACCGTCGGGGCCGGAGTGGCCATGATGCTCGTGGGTGTCATGACGTCCTGGTGGATTCTCATCCCCGCCATTCTCGCGGCATTTGCCCTGAGTCTTCCCCGGGTCGCCATTTATGGCGCCCATCTCAACGTCTTCATTCCCTCGGAACAACGGGCCACGGTCCTTTCGTTCGTTTCCATGTGCCGAACCCTGGCCATCGTGGTGTTGAATCCGCTGACCGGTTGGGGAGCCGACCATTCCCTGCCGTGGACCTTTGTCACCCTGGGAACCCTGCTCTGCCTCGTTCCCTTGTTTTCACGCATTGAGGAACGGCATCTCGCGACCTGACGCGGACCTTGCTGTCAGCCGTTCCAGCGATTGATTTTCGCGACGGCCAACCGGGCAGGGTGGCCTACCTCGCAGGCAGCCGATGGCCGGTTTGGATGATTGTCGAGTTGACGCGGCCTCCTGCGAAGACTGGCACACGTGGTGGAGAAATATGGAGGTGACGATTTTACCTGTCGATCGGGCTGGCTGTGAACAGGCCAACGGGTAGGTGGATGTCTCCGCAAATGGCTGAGATGCGGTATAGCAGGACCGCTTGGGCTCCTACGGGTCCACCTCGATTGAGGCTCCAGCTCAATCCTCTCCGCTGGGGCGGGGCGAATTAATTGCGGTCGGACCGTCTCCAATCCGTCCAGTCGGCGAGGGTCACGGCGGTCATGCGGTCCACCGCCCGGTGCAGCCACTTTCCACGGCGGTGGCTCAGGTCATTCAGGATGTTGCGGAGACACCGCCTCCCGCCAAGGTGGATGTTGGCGAGCTCATGTCCCATGGCTTTTAACAGTTTCTTCTCATCGCCTCCTCCCGGCATCTGTGCCAGTTCGACCCGGCTGCAATACGGGGCCAGGCGCCGGACGATCCAGGCACCGCGAACACGCAGAAACGGATCCGGAGTCCGAACGGCCTGCTCAACCGTCGATAGATAGGCAGGGACAACCAAGTCCCCCGCCGGGTTGGCCCAATTCCAGGCCGATGGCAGGAGCGGTTTGGCCTCCCGCGCCACCCTTCCGCCACGCCAGTCGGTAATGGCCGTGAACCGGGGACGACCCAGGCTTCCCAGACCTGCCTGCCGGTGGAGTATCACCACCGGCAGACCGGGTTCCGGAAGCGATTCCCGCAAAAGGGATCGCACCTCCGAAGGCACCGCTGTGGCCACGGGCCACGCGGTCAGCCGTTTCCAGTACTTTCCCGGATCGCGCAACCGACTCGTGACCGCATCCCGAAGCCATCGATTGTGTTCGGCCAGGACAAACGGTCGCCCCTCCATACCCAGCGCTTCCATGTAGCCTTTCAAAACAGCCGTGACCGCGACCCGTGGGCGGACGGTCATCCGCCCCTGTTCAAAGGCCAGCGCGGCACTGGTCGCCAGCCGCACCAAATCCTGGGTGTAGGGAAGCTTCACGGCCTCGTCGAAATCATTGATCCCCCAAACCAGCCGCCCTTCCGCGTCCCGCCAGGTCCCATAATTCTCGACGTGGATATCGCCCACCGACGGAACCTTCGGGGCATCCATTAGGTCGGCACATTCGACGGGAAATCGTTGAGCCCACCGGTAGAAGGTGGCTCGGAGGAATGAAAATGCGTCCTCCGCCATGCGCTCGTGCTTGAAGGCGAGGTCGCCCGAAACCACAGGCAGGCGTTCCGCGACCCAGGCCTCATATTCCCAGGTCGTTGCCACAATGTCGGGGCCCTCAACGACGTGCGGGGAGTTCAAGGTCGACTTCATTCAAAAATCCATTGTCGTTGGCGGGTCGGCATTCGCCAATTCCCGGGCGGCAGCGGCGGGTCCGCCAACGGAGCCATTCCCCGCTGGAACTGTTGGATGCCCGAACACTGCCATTTCCCCCCAAAGCCGTCCGGCATCGCGCCACTGCATCACCAGGACACGAAAATGGCGGGAGGGCGGCGGATCCTGATCCTCCTGCCAGACCAGCACCAACGGCACACTGTGGACTGGTTCCAGTGGTATGAACCGGAGGGGGCTATCCCCAGGTACAACCGAGTCGGTCACCACCGCCAGGCCCAACCCGGCCTCGGCATACAGGAGAACGGTTCCGATCAAGCTGGGGCTATGCGAAATGCGGGGAGAGAATCCAGCGTTCCGACAGCCAGCAAGGACCGCGTCATGCAGCCCGATACCCTCCCGGCGGGCCAGCACCAGAAGGGGCAGGTCGATCAAGGAAGTCCAGGCCAGGACCGCCTGACCCGCGAGCGGATGGTCCCGGCGGAGGGCCACGCCCAGGCGCTCTTCGCGAAGAAGCAATGTGCGGAGTCCCAGTCCCTCGGACAATGCCACCGGGCGGGTGAGCGCCATCGCCAGCCG
>CAIPFS010000677.1 GCA_903864375.1 uncultured Verrucomicrobiota bacterium | reverse complement strand
GGTGTCTTCGAGAATCTTGACCCGATCCCGACCTTTCTCCCCCGGGGCGGCACCCAGCGGGTAGTCGTACAATTCAAGGACCCACAAACGTCCGCGCTCATCCCAATTCATGGCCACCGGATTGGCGACGTCCGGTTCAGATGCAAACAGGCGGGCCTGGAACCCGGGAGGAAGTCGAAACGAGCTCTGCTCCTCCCCGGGGGAGAGGGCCGGGTTGCCCGCCGCCACCCATTGGCCGCTCATCTGGGGGCCGGGTGGGACATTTGTGTAGATGGGAAATCCGAATTTGGGGTGCAGCAGTTCCGCCCCAACTGCGGAGACTGCAAAACAGAGTGAAAGAGCCAGTGACGTGGTCTTCATGATTTCAGTCCTCAATTCGGTGCAAATCCTGTTTGCGGCCCGGCGGTCATCCTCGCGGAGATGCCCAAATTCCGGGAACAGGACCGGTAAACTGACGGGACTTCCCGGGCCAATCAACAGCAATAGGGACCGCGAACGGGCTGACGACGCGAGCAGGGGCCGGGATGTCGTGAAACCCGCCCGGCATGCTCCGCTGCGACAAAAACCACCGAACAGATGAGGTCCAACGGCAATATCCGTGCTGGCATGGTTGCGCGCCGAAGGGAAGGTGCGAACTTCATGACGTGATTGGGGTCGTCGTTCCGCCAGCGTTTTGGTGGTTGCCTCCCGGCTCACGCTCGGTCGTTTTTTGATGTTTTTTCTCGGTTTGGGCACGGCCCTGCCGCCGCTCCGCATCTCCCAACGGGAATGCTGGGAGGCCTTCGGTCACTCCGCCATCTGGAATGAGCTTGGCAGCCGAAGTCAGGCTCTGCTCCGCAAAGTCCTTCTCGGGGACAATGGAATTTCCAGCCGCCATGTCGCCGTCGACCATCTGGCCGACGCGTTCATCGTCACTCCCGATGCCCTCCATGCACGGTTCAGCCATCACGCGCCCCGGCTGGCGACCGCTGCTGCCCTCAGGGCCCTGACCCAGGCACGGGTCGCTCCGGATCAGATTGACGCGGTCCTCGTCAGCACCTGCACCGGTTACCTCTGCCCGGGTCTCACCAGCTATGTCAGCGAAGGCCTCGGCCTGCGGTCCAATGCCCTCGCCCTCGATCTGGTGGGGCAGGGGTGCGGCGCCGCCATCCCCAACCTTCGCACGGCCGACGCCTTGTTGAAATCGGGGAATGCCCGGACCGTTTTATCGGTCTGCGTCGAGGTGTGCAGCGCCGCACTCTACCTCGATGAGGATCCCGGGGTCCTCATCAGTGCCTGTCTCTTTGGAGACGGGGCCGCCGCAGTTGTGCTTTCCAACCAACCTGGTGACTCCGGTCGGAGGTTGGAATGGAAAATCGCCTCGACGGTCCTGAGTCCCGCCGAACGCGACCAGGTCCGGTTTGAACAAAAGGGTGGTCTGCTGCGCAATATCCTGACCCGTGAAGTTCCTGCTCTCGTCGCCCGGGATGCCAGAAGACTCCTGGATGAAATGCTGTTGTCGACCGGCCTGACTCAGGCCGAGGTGAGGGGTTGGATTTTTCACGCTGGCGGACGGGATGTCCTGTCGGCCTTGAGAAACCGTCTGAATCTCACCGACCACGATCTGAGGTACAGTGCCGGGGTTCTACGCGATTTCGGCAACATGAGCAGTCCATCGGTTTTGTTCGCGCTGGTGGCCGCGTTGGCAGACAACGCTTCCGGCGGTTGGTGGTGGCTGTCGTCCTTTGGCGCCGGGTTCAGTTGTCATGGTGCCCTCCTGCGGGTGGATTAGTCGGCCATGCTGCGCGTCATCCAACCCGAATGGCTCGATCAACTCCCGGCGGATGATCCGCTGGCCATCGGTTCCCGCCGTGATCTTCGGCGGGTCAACGCCTGGATGGGCAACGCGGCGCTGTTGCGAACGTTGGTCTTCCAATCCAACCGCTCCCGACCCTTGACCATGCTGGAGCTGGGGGCTGGCGATGGGACTCTCCTGCTTCGGCTGGCGCAACGCTGGCCCGGGGATGCAAAACCTGTCACCACCGTTCTCCTGGACCGTCAGCCGGTGGTCACTCTCGAAACCATCCGGCGATTCAGAAACCTGAATTGGAATGTCCAAATTGTGTCAGCAGATGCCTTTGAGTGGTTGGAGCAATCCGGGCCCCGATTCGATATGATCGTGACCAACCTTTTCCTCCATCACTTTGAACCGGAGGCCCTTGGCCGACTCCTTCAACAGGCGGCTCTTCGAACGGACGCTTTCGTCGCCCTCGAACCCCGGCGTTCCATGCTGGCACTGTCGGGTTCGCGTCTTCTCGGGCTGATCGGGTGCAATCGCGTCACTCGACATGATGCCCGGGTGAGTGTTCATGCGGGATTCTCAGGTCAGGAACTCTCGGCGTTGTGGCCGTCCCCGGATGGGTGGCTTTTGGAGGAACGACCCATGGGACTCTTCAGCCACGGTTTTTCGGCCGTCCGGACCACGGTCGAGCCATGAAGCCCGTGATCATCGTCGGTGGCGGACTTGCCGGACTGACGCTGGGGATCGGCCTCCGGCAGTCCGGTGTGCCGGTGACTTTGTACGAAGCCGGTTCCTATCCCCGCCACCGCGTCTGCGGGGAGTTCATCAGCGGTCGGGGACAGGCAGTCCTCTCGCTCCTCGGGCTCGTTCCCATCCTGGAGTCGTGTGGCCTGCGCCGGGCGCAGACCGCTGCCTGGTTTCATCCACGCCAGCTGCGCGCCATCCGGTCCGACCTGCCCGAACCCGCCTGGTGCGTCTCGCGTCATCCCCTCGACCAGCAGTTGGCCGGGGAATTCGTCCGGCTTGGAGGCCATCTGGAACAACGGCACCGTTGGACTGGGGCCACGAAAGGCGAAGGCATCGTGATGGCCACCGGACGCCGGGTTCAGACGTCTGGAGAGGGATGGCGTTGGTGGGCTCTGAAGACCCACGTACGGGATGTGGTCCTCGAAGCGGATCTCGAGATGCACCTGGAACCCGACGGCTATGTCGGCCTTTGCCAGCTTCATGACGGTGTCGTCAATGTCTGCGGACTCTTTCGAAGTCGCCACCCGCAGCCCGACCTGCTGCAGACCTGGCGTCAATGGCTGCAGGGCTCCCGACCCTCGGCCCTTCATTCCCGGCTGGTTCGGGCGACCTTTATTGACGGTACCTTTGCCTCGGTCGCCGGTATTGCGCTGAAACCGCGAAAGGCGAGGGAGCAGACGGAATTGACGGTCGGTGATGCCCTGACCCTGATTCCGCCGGTGTCGGGCAACGGCATGTCCATGGCTCTGGAATCTGCCCACCTGGCGATGGCGCCCATCCGGGCCTTCAGTCAGTCGGAGTGTTCCTGGACTGAGGCACAACTTCAGGTGGCTCAAAGCTGTGACGCCACCTTCTCGCGACTCCTCCGGTGGGCCGGACGCCTTCAGTGGGCGCT
>CAIPFS010000676.1 GCA_903864375.1 uncultured Verrucomicrobiota bacterium | reverse complement strand
TGGGCGGGCGAAAGACTGTTAATTGGTGGGTAGGAATACCTGCGCTTCATGGCGAGGGCATCGCCCGTTCCCCCTGTAGTCGCCCGTCGTGAGACGGCGCTGATCGATCGGGAGTCCACATCCCGCATAAAACCGACCGGGATTTCGCTGCTCCTGCCGACGGCCCGGCAGGTCTGGAACCCTGCGAAACGGCAGCATCCCACCCGTGGCGCTCGGGGATCAGGCCGGATATTGTCGAGGCTGAAGCGCGCAGCGGGCATGGTTCAGACGGCCTGCGGCCTGGCCCGGCGCCCATCCGAGCCATCACCCCATCTTTCTTTCTCTGTGTTCTCTGCGCTCTCTGAGGTTGATCCTCAGACCGGTGAGGGAGAATCCAATCACACGGAGGGCGCAGAGAACCTCTTTACCCTCCAACACCTGCGGGGGCAACGCGTCGCACCTCCGCCCGATCCAACTGGCCGCGGGTGACTCCCAATTGATGCAACAGTTTTAATTCCTGCCAGACCTGGGTTCCGGTGATCTCGCCCCGTAAAAGGGCCCGGTAACGCCCAATCGTCTTTCGCACCTCCCCGGCCTCCTCCTGGGCAAATTCAATCCGGAAATGCCTCAGGCCTGCCTCGATGAGTTTCCCGGCAAATTCAGCCCCGGTCTGCGCCCGGGCATTGTAGAGGGTGTTGCGGCATCCAGCGTCGGCCTTCAGCACATGCTCCGCGCCCATCCGATCCCGAAGTCGCACCTGATGGGTGTCGCAGGGTCGTCCGCAATTTCGATAGTCGGTGCCCTTGCTGAGAAAAGCGCAGAACACGCAATGCTCCATGTGGAACATCGGCATGTGCTGATGCAGGGTGACTTCAAACCACTCCGGTGGCGCGCTCCCGAGCAGCGCCAGCAATTGCTCGACGTTGAGATCGTACGAGGCCGTGACCCGGTCCAGGCGATACTTTTGTAAAAAGTACTCCGCCGTAAGCCCATTCGCCACGTTCAACGAAAAATCCCCGCGGCACGGCTGGTCGGCGAAAAATTGGAGGTGGTCATAATTCCGAATCAGATAGCCGTCGGCATCGCACGAGCGGACCAGGCGCAAAATCCATTCTTCGCCTGGCTTGAAGATGCGCGGGGGGGCCACCCATATCGAACGGGGCTTCGCCTCACAACCGGAAGCCTCCCGAACCCTGAGAACGGCTTCCCGATAGCGTTTGGGGTCTTCCAGTTCGCAATAGACGGTCTCCACTCCCGATTCGAGAGCCGCGTCCAGTTGTTCCATGGTGCGCACCAGGACCACCAGCTCTGGCGACGCGCCAGGCGAACCCGTCACTGTTCGTCCTGCGTCGGATGTTGCGGTCGAGGCTTCGGTGGAGATCGTCCAACGACGCGGCTGCACCCGTTGTCGTTCCAGCTCGCCCACCAATTCCCGGCGCATCCGGTTCAACTCGCTCATCGGGAGCATGACCTCACCGGTAAGGTGAAAGTCCAATCGTCCGAGGCGGAATGGGGTTCCACCCAGCCGCCCCAATTGATCACCCAGGGTGTCCGGCGTGAGCGGACGCTTTTCAGCCTGTGTGAGGGGAAGGGCCGATTGCACCTGCGCGATGGCCCCGGTTTCATCGCGAGCCACGACGGTCAGGGGGATTCCCACCGCGCCGTGGACTTCAAAGTGAACCGGACGTCGATGCCGGATTTCCTCCCCTTCGAAGGTCCGACGCACCTCCCGGTCCAGCACCGGATCATTGGTTTTCCAGAGACGGTCGCCGGGATGAACCCGACTAAAGTCCACATGCCGATCGAGGAAGCCGACCCAGGTGAGGCCCCTGTTGAGGTTCATCGTGACCACCCGGCCACCCTGTTCATGGTCACCACCGGTTCCGGTATCGATGACCACGCCATCCCCAGGCTTGAGTGGCGCCACCAACCGGACACCGATGGCCCCGACCCGGACATCTTCGATGTCGCCGAGGAACACCCCCCGCTTCTTGGCAAACTCAGCATGAACCAGCGATTGATTATCAATTCCCTGGAACCATCCGGAGTAGAGCCCCCGGCTGAACGACATCTCCAATTCGTACCGCTCAGCGGCGGCATTCGGAACTGCGGTCGGCAACCCTCCGGTCGGGGATGGAGCTCCCGGACTTCGGGCGCCTTCGACCTTCGAACCAATGCCAGCCGCCAGTCGGTCCAAGGCCTGCCGATACACCTTGGTCACGCTGGCCACATACTCCGGAGATTTCAGGCGCCCCTCGATTTTAAGCGAGGCCACCCCGACCCGGACCAATTCCGGCAGGACATCGATTCCGGCAAGGTCCTGGGGTGACAGAAGGTAGTGACGGTGTCCCAGGTCGATTTTATGTCCATCGCTGATCAACTCGTACGGCATCCGGCAGGCTTGGGCGCATTCACCCCGGTTGGCGCTCCGACCTCCCAGCGATTCGCTGGTGAGGCACTGCCCCGAATAGGCCACGCAGAGTGCCCCATGAACGAAGACCTCCAGCGGCAGT
The DNA here is from genome assembly GCA_903864375.1 of uncultured Verrucomicrobiota bacterium. Classification (GTDB taxonomy): domain Bacteria; phylum Verrucomicrobiota; class Verrucomicrobiia; order Limisphaerales; family UBA9464; genus CAILNN01. The sequence continues at coordinate 1,188 of CAIPFS010000676.1, read as the reverse complement.
GCCAGCGTTGGGCCTAGGGCTTCACGGATGGTCTCGATTTCGCGGATGGAATTCTCGCGGGCCAGGACGACCAACTGGCATCCCAACTCGCGGGCAAACGACACTCCCGCGGCACTGGTCACCGTCATTTGGGTGCTGGCGTGGACTGGAAAATCGGGCGAAAGACGCCGAATCAGTCGAACCATCCCGACGTCCTGGACGATCGCGGCGTCGACCCCGGCGGCGATGATGGACCGGAGATAGGATTGTGCCGCCTGGAGTTCCGCCGGAAAGACCAGCGTGTTGAAGGTCACATAGCCCCGGACGCCCCGGCGATGGAGAAATTCCATGAGTCCCGGGAGATCAGCCTCCGTAAAATTATGCGCCCGCATGCGGGCATTGAACCGATCGAGGCCAAAATAGATGGCATCGGCCCCGTTTTCCACGGCAGCCCGGGCGCATTCCCAGTCACCCGCCGGGGCCAGCAATTCAGGAATGGATTGGGAGAGGAGATCCGGGCGGTTCACGTTCAACCACTGTTGATGAACCGACGGCGGCTGCAACTCGTTAATCGAGCCTCCCTCGACAATTGACGTTCCGGGAGTCACCTTCCCCACCCATGTCGACGTTGGTCATCGCCTGACGCACCTTTGATTCCCGGCTCTTTTTGGGAACCGGCAAGTTTGCCTCGCCCACCGCCATGCGGGAGGCGTTGGTGGCCAGCGGCACGGGAATTGTCACGGTAGCCCTTCGCCGGGCGGATCTGAGCGGAAAAGGGGATCCGTATGCCAACATCCTGGAGTTCATCGATCCGGCCCGGTACCTGATCCTGCCGAATACCAGCGGTGCGATGAACGCGGAGGAGGCCGTCCGTCTGGCCCGATTGGCGGTGGCCGCCGGGCTTCCCAAATGGGTCAAACTGGAGATCCATCCCGATCCCCGTCATTTGCTTCCGGATCCCATCGAGACGCTGCGGGCAGCGGAAATACTGGTCCGGGAGGGCTTCGTGGTGCTGCCCTACATCAATGCCGATCCGGTTCTTGCCCGGAGATTGCAGGAGGCAGGAACGGCCACGGTAATGCCGTTGGGGTCGCCGATTGGTTCCCACCGGGGACTTCAAACCCGGGACCAACTCCGTTTGATCATCGAACAAGCCACCGTCCCCGTGGTGATCGACGCCGGGATCGGAGCTCCCAGTCACGCCGCCGA
>CAIPFS010000675.1 GCA_903864375.1 uncultured Verrucomicrobiota bacterium | reverse complement strand
TTTCTCGACGGCGAAGCCCTGGAGCCCCTCGATGAATGCGATCGTTACACCCGGCTCCTGAAGGCCCAGCCCATCGACCTGTGCTGTCTGGGCGTGGGTGAAAACGGGCACCTGGCGTTCAACGATCCACCCGTGGCCCGCTTCGACGACCCTCACTGGGTCAAATTGGTGAAGCTGGATGACGACTGCAAAATGCAGCAGGTCAAGGAGGGTCATTTTTCATCGCTCGATACCGTTCCCCCCTATGCCCTGACCCTCACCATCCCTGCTCTGCGGTCGGCCAAGGCCCTCCTCTGCCTGGCTCCGGAAACGCGAAAGGCGAAACCGATCACGGCGGCGCTGGAAGGTCCGGTCTCGACCGCCTGCCCGGCATCCATCTTGCGGCAATCGCCTCATGCGACCCTGTTGCTGGACCTGGACTCCTCCGCACGATTGAGCCGCTGAGCCCCCAACCCACTTTCCATGAGAATCCTGGCCCTCGATCATGGCACGCGTCGGATCGGCGTGGCCGTCAGTGATGAACTCAAGATGATCGCCCAACCGGTCGAGTTCATCCCAGCGGTCCCCTACGCGGCATTCCTGGACCGCTTGAAGGTCTTGATTCGGGAGAAGGAGGTCGAATTGATCCTCGTCGGAATGCCCCGAAACATGGACGGCAGCTACGGCGAGGCGGCCCTGCGGGTGCGCGAGTTCATTACCGTTCTCCAGGAAACCATCACCGTCCCGATCAAGGTCTGGGACGAACGACTGACGTCCAAACAAGCCGAACGGCTGCTGATTGAGGGAGAGGTGCGACGCCAGGATCGGAAGGGGAAAATTGACAAGACGGCCGCCGCCCTGCTGCTCCAGAGCTATCTGGATAGCCTGACCCTGATGGAGAATGTCCCGGGGCGCTGGCATCAAGACCTCTAGGGATTCCCGTCACATGGCTGGGGATATTCCCAAGAACGCCAACGGTGAACCAGTGGAGGTTCCGCCCGGTCACGTCCGGCTGCGCATGACGGTGGCCTACGACGGGACGAATTACTGCGGATGGCAGTGGCAGGATGGCCAGATGACGGTGCAACAGCGCATCGAGGAGGCCCTCGCCCGACTGTTCCGCCATGCCTCCCGGGTCGGTGGATCGAGTCGCACGGACACCGGCGTGCACGCCGTGGGCATGGTCGCCCACTTTGACCTGCCGGAGGACGACTGGCGGATGGAACCCCGCAAATTGGTGCTGGCCCTGAACGCCCACCTGCCCAACGACGTCCGGATTCTTGCGGCCGTGAAGGCCAAACCCACGTTTCACTCCCGTTTTTCCGCCCGCGGGAAACAATACCGGTATCTGGTTTGGAATCACCCCGCCCATCACCCCCTTTTGTTGACGCATTCGTGGCACGTGCCGTGGGACCTGGACCTCGACCGCATGAGACGGGCAGCGAGGTCCCTGCTGGGACGCCACGACTTCCTGGCGCTCAGCTCCAGTCCGGGATACGAACGGCAACACACCATCCGCCATCTCAGCCGGTGCGAAATTCGGCGTTCAGGTCCTCTCCTGACCTTCATCATTGAGGCCGACGGGTTCCTGTACCGCATGTGTCGGGGAATCGTCGGCACCCTGGTCCAGGTCGGGAACGGAAAGATTCCAACCACCGAACTGACGCCGCTGCTGGCCAGCCGGGACCGATGCCTGACCGGCATGACCGCACCCGCCCAAGGGTTGATCCTGCAAAAGGTGTACTATCCTCCGCGCGCCTGATGAACGTGGTCCTGCTCGAACCCGAGATTGCCCCCAATACAGGCAATATTGCGCGCCTGTGTGCCGCAACGCGATCGACCCTGCATCTGATTGAACCCTTCGGATTTCGGTTGGACGACCGCGAATTAAAGCGGGCAGGAATGGACTACTGGCAGCATGTGACGTGGCATCGGTGGAAAAACTGGACCGACTTCAAGGCGGCGCTCCCTGCGACGGCCCGACTCTGGATCGTTGAGTGCGATGGGCCGCGTCGCTACACCGATGTCGCCTATCAGGCTGACGATTACCTGGTGTTTGGGCGGGAATCCGCCGGATTTCCCAAACTCCTCCTCGAACAGCATCTCGACGGATGGCTTCGGATACCGATGGCCAATCCCGAAGCGAGATCGCTTAATCTGGCCAATTGCGCCGCCATGGTGTTGGCCGAGGCGCTTCGGCAACTGGACTGGCCGGGGGGCGGGTAAACCGGCGGCATAGGGATTGCGGGTTGAGACAAACTGCGGTTCATTGACCCTTGTGAGTTTTGCCCTGCGTCATAGCGAGTTGAAGGACCTGGCGGCCAAGGTCGAAGCCGGTGTCCGTCTGTCGGAGGCCGATGCCTTGCGGTTATTCCAGTCGACCGACCTCAATGCCCTGGGCGCTCTCGCCAGCCTCGCCAACGAACGGCGAAACGGGCGGCATGCCTCGTACATCCTCAATCGCTACCTCAATTACTCAAACTACTGCATCCTCAGCTGCCAGTTCTGCGCCTTCTCCCGCAAGAAACGGGACCGCGATGGCTTTGAACTGACAGCGGAAGAGATGGTGGCCAAGGCCCGCGAAGCATTGGCCTTGGGGATCACCGAGCTGCACATCGTAGGAGGGCTTCATCCCACCCTGCCCTTCAGCTACTACACCGGGTTTCTCCGGGCGCTCAAGTCGCTGGATTCCCGGCTGCAATTAAAATGCTTCACCGCCATCGAAATTCTCCACCTCGCCTGGCTGGCGAAAAAGCCCGTCCGAGAAGTCTTGCTGGAGCTCAAGGAGGCGGGGCTCGCGGCATTGACGGGCGGTGGTGCCGAAGTGTTTGACCCGAAGGTCCGGCAGCAGATCGCCACGGGCAAAGAGAGTGCAGCGGAGTACCTCGACGTGCATCGGACCTGGCATCAATTGGGAGGCCGAAGCACCTGCACCATGTTGTTTGGGCATGTGGAGAGCCTCGAAGATCGCGTCGACCATCTCCGTCAATTACGCGGGTTGCAGGATGAGACCCACGGGTTCAGTGGGTTCATCCCACTGCCCTACCAACCCGACAACAATCGACTGCCCGTGAAGCATGCACCAACGGGTCAGGACATGCTGCGGACCACGGCGGTGGCGCGGCTGTACCTCGATAACTTCGACCATATCACCGCCTATTGGGTGGGCATGGGGTTGAAAATGGCCCAGGTGGCGCTGAGTTACGGTGCTGATGACCTGCACGGGACCATCATCGAAGAACACATCTTCCACATGGCCGGTGCCCAGTCACCACAGCTCCAACACGAAAAGGACCTCATCAAGGCTATCCGTGAAGCGGGACGGATTCCGGTCCAACGAAACACCTTCTACGAGCGGATCAAAGTGTGGGACGAAGACGCCACCCTTCAAGCAAGCAAGGCAGAGGCAGGCGGCGATGCCAGCGTGGCCCGATTCCAGGAAACCGAAAGCGCGACAACAGAGGGGTCAGGGGTAAGCTTGGACATTGCCCGCAGGTCGTAGACGGCGCTGATCAATCGCGGTCCTGCGGACGGCCCATGGGTTTCGCACATCATCCGCTGTAGTCGCCGTTCGTAAGACGGCGCTGATCGATCGGGAGTCGACATCCCGCACAAAACAAACCGTGATTTCGCTGGCGAGTGTCGCCGGTCCTTCAGTCCATCGATCCGCCGTGCTGTTCCGGATCGGGGTCCAGCTCAGGAGAGTTTGCGCCG
>CAIPFS010000674.1 GCA_903864375.1 uncultured Verrucomicrobiota bacterium | reverse complement strand
GTACCAGTTTGATAATTCGGCTGGGAACCCCCGGAACCCGTTCCATCCGCCCCAACAGGTCAAATATGGCCTTCAAACCACGGACGAAATGGCGGAATTGTGGTTCCAGCTTTTGCCCATCCACCCGACAGACGGGCAGATCCTGGGTCGTGATTACACCCAATTCCGACGCCAATTCATGGTGGAATATTATCAGGGTCGCCTTCGGACGAATGCCAGGGATGGCCTGGCCCATCTCAAGCTCGCGTCGGCCTACCAGTTCCTGGGCCGGGCGGACGAGGCCTTCGAACATTTCTCCACCGCCGCCGGACTCCTGCCAGATGACGCACGGGCTCACTACGAACTCGGCTATCAATACCTCATGCGCAACCGGTTTGCCGATGCCACGCCCGAGCTGGAAATCGCCGTCCGGCTCGATCCCAAGGATCACCAGGCGTTCGGCTGTCTCGGAATCTCCCAGATGGGCGAAAGAAAATTGGATCAGGCGGAGCGGAATCTGGAGAAGGCCCTGCAGCTGAATCCGGATGACGCCCTCGCACGCCAATATCTGAATCAGCTGAAGAGTGGTCGTTAAGGGAGTGGTCCTGCGGATGGCCGATGGGCTTTACTGCGGAGTTGGCCGGGTTCAAAACGTGGAAGCGCGGAGCGATTCGCGTGAGACAAATGGCGTTGACCGCACACGAAGACGCGAAGGCACGAAGTGGAATGAAAGATGAAGAACCCGGACGACCCGTGCCCGCTCCTGCATGTCCCTCATCGATTTTTGCCATCTTTTTCTCGCCCGGGAATTCCCCATTTCACGCAAGAAGTTCGGATGTATAGGACCCTCTTTTTTTGGCTTCTTCGTGGCTTCGTGCCTTCGCGTGAGACAAATGGCATCGACCGCACACGAAGACGCGAGGGCACGAAGAGGCATGGGGAGGTGAAGAAGTCGGACCTCCAGAGCACGCTCCTGCATGTCCCTCCATCGATGTTGGTCATGCCTGAGGCCACCCGGACACTTTCCCCTAAACTCCCGGTTGAATCCCAACCGCGTCGGCATCAACCTGCCCACTCAAAGCACCCACCATGACCTTCCTGCCGATCGCCTTGCGGGAGTTGCTCGTGGCCTCGAGAAGGCCCGGCACCTTTCGTATCCGGTGGGTGACGGCCTCGAGCGGGGCAGCGGCGACGCTTCTCTATTGGCTCACCCATGCCGGGAACCCCTCCGGCAACCAACTCCTCGCCTGGCTGGCCAACGCAGCTTTTTTCTGCACGGTTCTTGCAGGAGTTTTTCTCACCTCGGATTGCCTGAGTGAGGAGCGCCGCGACGGAACGTTGGGCCTGCTGTACCTGACCGGACTGGGTGGAATCGATGTGGTGATGGGCAAACTGCTGATTTCCGGATTAAACGCCCTGCTGGCCCTGCTCGCCCTGCTCCCGATCATGGCCTTTGCCTGGCTATTGGGAGGGGTTGCCGCCGGAGAGTTTTGGCGTGCCGCCCTGGCGCTCATCAACACGCTCTGGGTTTCATTGGCCATCGGATTGTTCACCTCCTCGGTTCACCGGGGTCAGCGACAGGCCGTGGGCTCGGCCTTTGCCGGCATTTTTGTCTGGATCCTCGGCTTGGGTGGACTTTATCTGGCGCTGCACTCCAGCCACACGCTTCCCGCCCTGGAATGGGCCTGCAGCATCAGTCCCGCCGTTTCATTTCTCCAGGCTCCGGATGCCGTCCACCGGCTGGATCCGGCATTCTTCTGGCGATGCCTGTTTCTGGCACATGCTTCCGGCTGGTTTTTTCTGGCGGCTGCCAGCATCGCCCTCTGGCAGGTCCCGTTAACTCCCTCGGCCAGAGCCCGGATAGAACCAACCACGCCACCCTCCTTGAAATGGACGGCGGGCTGGTTGGGGATGGGAGGTGGTCCCCGCGCTCTTTCCCCCGTCCAGCTGGATGAAAACCCGCTGTACGCCCTGCTCATGGCGCGCCAATCCGGTGGGACCTGGATATGGGTTCTGGTGGTCCTGACCATTCTGGTTTCCTCGGGAAACATTTTCTTCAACGGCCCTGCTGCATCGCCGTTCGGATTGAGTTTTTTCGTCGCATCCGGAATGAACGCGGGATTCCTCAACCTCTTGATCACCGTTTTGATCGCAAGCACCAAGGCCCTCTATGCCTGGCATGCCTGTGATTTTTTCGGAACCTCGCGCCGGCAGCAGGCCCTTGAAGCCATCCTAACCACCCCGCTGAGTGACAAGGCGCTGCTGGCGGGAATCCACAAGGCGCAACGACAGAAATTTGTCCTGCCCTTCTCGGTGCTGGCCATCAGTCTGACACTGGTGGCACTGGTTCAATTCGCAACGGGTTCATCCCGCTTCACGCGAGTTGACTACCTTGGAGCGTGGTTTTACGCCATGATGACCCTCCCTCTCGATTTGGGTGCCCTTTCGTGGTTGGGAATCCTGCTGTCATTGCGGGATCGACAGCCTGAATGGGCTTTTGCAAAGACGGTGGGACTGGTCATCCTCCTTCCCGGGATTCTCTTTTTTCTCCCCAGCGCCTTGATCACCGGGTCGATTTTTGGATACGCCCAGGGACAATTGCGCAAACCGATTCGCCAGCTCCTCGAGAAAAACCCGGCCGCACCGCCTTCACGCGGTTCAACGAGCCCGCTGTGGAAACGCCAGGCCGGATACGATGCGAGGTGATCATCCGTTCGGAACCGGATTCACGATTGCCGTCGGCAACTGAAATCCGAACACTGGCGGCATGAGGAACCCCATCATCCTTGCGCTGGACCTGCCGACATCGGAGGAGGCGCTTGCGGTTGCCCAAGCGGTCGTGCCCTGGGTCCGTGCCTTCAAAGTGGGCAAGGAGCTCTTCGTCAGTTCTGGTCCGCGAATCGTTGAGCAACTTCGCGCCACCGGTGCCAGCGTCTTTCTCGACCTCAAATTCCACGATATCCCCAATACCGTGGCCAAGGCCGTGGCAGCTGCGGTCCGCCTCGATGTGCAGATGCTCACCGTCCATTGTTCCGGGGGACGAGCCATGCTGGCAGCCGCAGAAGCCGCCGCCCAGAATACGGCCTCGGCCCTCGGGATTCATCCCCCGCTGGTCCTTGGCGTCACCGTCCTGACCAGCATGGATACCCACACCCTTTCCGAGTTGGGAGGCGAGACCGATCCGGCGGCACAGGTGGAACGCCTGGCCCGGCTGGCAGTCGGTGCCGGTTTGCGGGGATTGGTCTGTTCTCCGCGGGAACTGGCTCAGTTGCGCCACCAATTGCCGGAGGGAATTCAATATGTGACCCCCGGTATCCGGACCGGGGCTGAACCGCCCGACGACCAGAAGCGAACCCTCAGCCCGCAGGAGGCGATGGAAGCGGGAGCCACCTGGCTGGTGATTGGCCGTCCCATCTATGCCGCCCCGGACCCGGCGGCGGCTGCCCATCGTATCTGGTCCTCGATTCAGTCGATTCCGGCAACTCCGTGATCCAATCCCAGCGGAGGGACGCGCTCCTGCAAATCCCCAATCACTGCGGGGATCATCACCTTTCCCGTTCTAATTGCACCTGGGTGAGGCTCCTCCCGATTCACGGGCGGTTCGCAGGACCCGCGATACTCGCCCGCGAAATGAGGTTCGATTTCGCCGGGAAGGAGACTCCCGATCGATCAGCGCCGTCTGACGATCGGCGACTACAGGGAGGGCTGTGTCACAACGTCGCCAGCACCTGCGCTGCGACCTGAACAGTCCTGTCGATGTCGGCGGGCGTGTGGGCAGCCGAGATGAATCCGGCCTCAAACTGGCTTGGAGCCAGGAAAACGCCCCCGGATAACATCCCGTGGAAGAATCTGGCAAACCGGGCCCGGTCTGATTTCATGGCATCGGCAAGGTTGTTCACCGGACCTTCGGTAAAGTAGCCGCAAAACATCGAGCCAATCCGTTGCCAACAGACGGGAATTCCGGCCCGGCGGGCGGCATCGACCATTCCCGCTTCCAATTGTTCTCCCAAGGCATCCAACCGCGTGTAGGCGTCAGAGTCGTTGAGTTCATCCAGAGCCGCCAGACCTGCGGCCATGGCCAGCGGATTTCCGCTCAGGGTTCCCGCCTGGTAGACCGGTCCCAGCGGGGCCAGCAGGTCCATGATTTCTGCGCGACCGCCAAAAGCACCCACCGGCAACCCTCCTCCGATGATTTTGCCAAAGCAGGAGAGATCGGGCTGCAGCCCGTAGACTTTTTGAGCTCCACCCCCCTGCCCGAGCCGAAAACCGGTCATCACCTCGTCAAAAATAAAGACGGCTCCGTATTCCCGACAAAGGCTGGCGATGGCCTCATAAAATCCAGGAAGAGGCAGATATAACCCGGCATTCGCCGGAACCCCTTCGACAATCACTGCCGCGATTTCCGAACCCCGCTGCGAGAAAGCCGCCCGAATCGCCGCTTCATCGTTAAAGGGAAGGACCATCGTATGTCGGGCAAAATCCGCCGGCACCCCGGCGCTATCGGGATGCCCGAAGGTCAGGGCACCGGAACCGGCTTTGACCAGCAGCGAATCGGCATGCCCGTGGTAGCATCCATCAAACTTGAGGATCAGGTCCCGCCGGGTGAATCCGCGGGCGAGGCGAATCGCCGACATGCAGGCCTCGGTGCCGGAATTGCAAAAGCGGATCTTTTCGATGTTCGGGACCATTGATTTGACCCGGACCGCCAGGTCGACCTCCAGAGGATTGGGCACGCCAAAGCTGGTGCCACGCTCGGCTGCTCTTTGAATCGCCCGGATGATACGGGGATGCGCATGCCCGAGGATGGCCGGGCCCCAGGTGCCGACGTAGTCCAGCAAGCGATTCCCGTCGATGTCGAGGAGATGGGCACCTGACGCGGACTGAACAAAGAAGGGTGTGCCTCCCACTGCACGGAATGCCCGGACAGGGGAATTGACTCCACCCGGGAGGTGGGCCAGGGCGGTTTGAAACAAGGCTTCCGACCGACGACGTGACTGCATGGGGAAAGACTAGGCAAATCCGATCGAAGTTTGAACATTTTCCACTGCAAGTCGCCTAGAACTTGGTACACGACTAGCTATATTCCCCAAACTTTTTGCATGGCTGCCTTGCGCTTTATCGGAGTGTTGCTGGAGGTGTTGATCCTGTTCAACTCCATCATCCTGGTCCACGAGCTCGGACATTTTCTTGCCGCCCGCTGGCGGGGAATGGTCGTGGACCGGTTCAGCATCTGGTTCGGCAAGCCCCTCATCCAGAAGAAGGTGGGCCACGTGGTGTTTTCGCTCGGCACCATTCCCTTCGGCGGATTTGTTTCCCTGCCCCAGATGGCCCCCATGGAGGTCCTGGAGGGTCGGGTCCTTCAAAACGGCGAGCCCATGCGTCCGGTGGGGGCTCTGGACAAAATCATCGTCTCGGTTGCCGGCCCTGCCTTCAGCCTCGGACTGGCGTTCCTCTTCGCCACCATAGTCTGGTGGGTGGGAACACCCACCAGCGAAGCCGAATCCACCACCGTCGTCGGCTACGTTGAAAAGGGCTCCGCCGCCGCGCAGGGTGGCCTGAAGCCGGGCGATAAAATCATATCGGTCGACGGACATGCCGTGGATCGTTTTACCGGAACGGGCAATTCGGTCGCCATGCGCATTGCCTTCGGCGAGGAGAAGACCGTCCGCATCGAATATGAGCGGGAGGGTGTTCGCAAAACCGTGGACCTGCTTCCGTCCAAGGATCCGGTCAAAGGCTGGCAACGGGAAAATATCCGCCGCCTCCCCATCGAACCCGCAGAGAAGGCCGTGGTGGGCCGGGTCATTTCCCCGAGCCCGGCGGAACGGGCCGGATTGCGTCCGCAGGATATCGTTCACACCATCAACGGTCTGACGATCTTTCATCCCCAAAACGTGGTGGATATTCTCCAGACCAATGGAGTTCTTCCCCTGCGGTTGGATGTCGAACGCAATGGCCAACGCCTCCAATTAAGCGCCACCCCGGAGATTCCACTCAAAGGAAGTGATGCCCGGCAGCCCCGGTTGGGCATTGCCTGGAGTCCCTACTCCATCATCACCATGAGCCATCCCCTGCCCTGGGATCAGGTGGGCGGCGTCCTGGAAAGCATGTACAGCACCCTGCGCGCCCTGGTTTCCCCTAAATCGGAAATCAAGACGCAGCAGATCTCCGGACCGGTCGGAATTCTCGGCACCTATTTCACCCTGTTCCAGAGCGAACACGCCATCCGCCTGGTCCTTTGGTTCAGCGTCCTGCTCAACGTCAACCTGGCGGTCATGAATCTGCTCCCTATTCCGATGTTGGACGGCGGGCACATCGTCCTGTCCCTGGCGGAGTTGGTTCGCCGCCGTCCCCTGAGCGAACCCATCATCCGGTGGGTGCAGACCTGCGGAGCCGTTGTTGTGATCGGCTTCATTCTTTATGTGACCTCGTTCGATGTCCGGGACTTGCGCGGCCGCGCCGTGAAACCGGGGAAATCGAACCCCGAGGAACTGATCTTCAGCCCGGGAAGCGATGCGACGACGCCCTCGGCGCCCCCCGCCTCTGACCTGCCCAAAACCCACTGAATTGGACATCCCAACCCCGCACACGGGTTGACGTCCCCGGTTTCTTCCGCCAATTACAGGGGCGCGTCATGAAGTATTGCCCGTCGGTCTTTCGTTTTTCCCGTCGTCCATCCCGGGAAGTCCTCGTCGGCGACCCCAACCGTGGCGGGGTCATCATCGGGGGAAATCACCCCGTGGTGCGTCAGTCCATGCTGACCTGTGACACCATGGACACGGCGGAATGCGTCCGGCAGACGCTGGAATTGGTGGCCGTGGGATGCCAGATCGTCCGGATCACGGCACCGACGGTCAAGGATGCCGCCAACCTCGAAGCCATCTCCTCCGAACTGCGACGCCGCGACTGTTGGGTCCCGTTGGTGGCCGACATCCATTTCAAGCCGGAAGCGGCCATGGAAGCGGTGAAGTGGGTTGAAAAGGTGCGGGTCAATCCCGGCAACTATGCCGACCGGAAAAAATTTGCCGTCCGTGAATACACCGACTCCGAGTATGAATCGGAATTGCAGCGGGTGGAGGAGCAGTTTGCACCGCTGGTTGTTGAGGCAAAAAAACGGGGTCGGGCCCTTCGAATTGGAACCAATCACGGTTCGTTGTCCGATCGGATCATGAACCGCTACGGCGACTCTCCGCTGGGCATGGTCGAGAGCGCCCTGGAGTTTGCCCGGATCTGCCGCCAGAACGACTTCCACGCCTTCGTGTTTTCGATGAAGTCGTCGAATCCCAAGGTGATGATCGAATGCTACCGACTGCTCGCGGCCCGTCTGGCCGAGCTCGGACCCGATTGGAACTACCCGCTGCACCTTGGGGTCACGGAGGCTGGCGAAGGCGAGGATGGTCGCATCAAGTCCGCCATCGGCATCGGATCGCTCCTGGCCGACGGCCTCGGCGACACGATTCGCGTTTCCCTGACCGAGGACAGCCCGCGCGAAATCGCGGTCTGCCGCGATCTCCTTGAGAATCTTCCGCAATTGGTTCAGGAAACCACAGCGCTCCCCGATAGTGCTCCTCCCTGGGACCCATATACCTACCAACGCCGAAAATCGGCGGAATCCGCTTTAGGCGATATTCTGGGGGGAGGCGAACAAAGCGTCCGGGTGGTGGTGACACGGGCCGTCTTTGATCAAGTCGCCCCTCGCATTTCGCCCAAAGCGGACGTGAAGCCAGAAGCAGTTTACGAAGACCTCAACCTGCTGGAACTAAACCCGCTTCAGCCCGGAGAATTCGAATCGATCCCCTGTGACACCCAGTGGGTGACCGTTGCCGACGGAGTTCCCCTTCCCCCCATCACCGCCTTCCGTTTGCTGGCCACCCGGTTGAATCAGGCCGGACGCAGCAATCCCATGCTGCTGAAAGACTGCCTGGCCTTCGAACCCGTACCGCTAACGCCCGATGCAGCCCTGCTGCGAGCCGCCGTCAATGTGGGGGCCCTGCTGGCCGATGGCGTTGGCGATGCCATCCTGGTTCGCGGCGAAAGCGGAGCCGGACAATCGCTGCGCCTCGCCTACAACCTGTTGCAGGCGGCGGGATGCCGATCGTTCAAGACCGACTATGTGGCCTGTCCGAGTTGCGGTCGGACCCTGTTCAACCTTCAGGAAGTGACCGCCCGGATCAAGACGAGGACCCAACACCTCAAAGGCGTCAAAATCGCCATCATGGGATGCATTGTGAACGGGCCGGGAGAAATGGCGGATGCCGATTTCGGATACGTGGGGGGGGCACCGAAGAAGATCAACCTGTACGTGGGCAAGAACCCGGTCCGATTCAACATCCCGGAAGCCGAGGCCGTCGACCGCCTGGTCGACCTGATCCAGGAGCACGGCAAGTGGGTCGACCCCGCAGGCGTCGCGGGTTGAGCGAAATCGGGCCAAAGACCCGCCGATCGGTCCCAGGACGGGTAACGGCTGAGGAGAGTTTGCGCCGACTCACGTTCGGCGACTACGAAATCGGGGTGGCCCCGGCGGTAATCCGGACCGCCGCGCCTCGCCACCTACTTCGCCGCATCGATCTTTTTCTGGATGGCCTCGTTCTTCTCGACTCGTACTGAGCGTTCCCAGGCGGCCTTTGCCTCAGCCTTTCGGCCCACGGCGTTGAGGATGTCCCCCAAGTGGTCTTCCACCGTCGCATCCGGTTCCGGCATCAGCTGCGAGGCTTTCTCCATCGGCACAATCGCTTCCTGCGGCTTGCCCAGTTTGAAGAGTACCCAGGCCAGGCTGTCCAGATAGGCCGGATTGTCCGGGTCAGAACGCACCGCCTGCTCGATCATCTTTCGAGCCTCAGTCAGCTTGATGCCCTGCTCCACCCAGGTGTACGCCAGGTGATTGAGGGCCTGATCGAAATCCGGCTTGATGGCCAGCGACTGGCGAATGCGCTTTTCCGACTCCTCCCGCTTGCCGGCGTCCTCCAAAATGGCGCCCCACTGATAATAAAAGCGATGATCCAGGGCGTCCGGCTGGCGCGAACGTGCAGCGGTCTCCGCCGCCGTCAGGTGGGCTTCCGCACCGGCATAGTCCTTCATGCGTGCGCTGGCCAGGGCGGACAAAAATTCCTGTCGATAGGAGGAACCGAACTTCTTCCGCTCCATCTCCAGAGTAGCCAGGGCGGTGGTGTCCTGATGCTGACTCAGTTGCGATGCCGCCAGTTCCGAATAGGCCCCTTCGAATTCCGGATTCAAAAAGATCGCCCGATCAAAATGGGCTGTCGCCTGCGAATAATCCCGCTCCTCCATCGCGACGAGGCCCAGGTAATAATACGGAACGGCGTCGGCGGGATTATTTCTACGAAGAGCCTCCAATTGTTCCCTGGCTTCGCGGGTCTTCCCCTGACGCAGATAGAGTTCTGCCAGTTTGGCCGTCGGGGCCGGACTATTGGGATATTTGGTCCGGAGTTCGCGAAAAATGGCTTCCGCCCGAACTGAATCGTTCAGTGCCTGGTAGCGCTCCCCCAAACGCTGGAGCAGCATGGGGTCCGTCGGTTTCATGGCGTCGGCCCGATGCAGGCAGGCAAGTCCACGTTCACGCGTCGCCGACTTGACCTTGGGGTCCGATGCATCGAAGAGGGAATACAGACTCCCCAGATCGATCCAGTAGGCGGCGTCACTCACCGATTCATTGGCCGCCCGGTCCAGGAGTCGTCGCGCCTCGGCATCCCGTTTCTCCTTGAGGAGCAATGGGATCAAGGCCTGGTAACTGGAAAGGTTTTGCGGGTCCTTCTCGACCGCCGAACGATAGGCTGTTGTGGCTTCCGGAAACCGATGAGCCTGAAGGTACAGGTTTCCAAGGTACCCCTTGACCTCGGACGAAGCCTCGGGAAGCGCCGCCGTGCGACGGAGCACGTCAATGGCACGATTGGTCTGGAGGAGTGACCAATAGCGGCGGGCCACGTCCATCGCCAGGGCCTCGTTGGAAGGATCGGCCGCGACGGATTGGGCAAAATAGCGGAGTGCCTTTTCGGAGGCCTCCTGGTCCTGTGCCAGAAGTCCAGCCGAGAACGATGCCAGCGCCTGGGCACGCCGTTCCACCTCGGCGTCCGAGGCCGCATTGGCGGACTTCAGGCGACTTTTCTCGGTTTTCCGGTCAAAATGGCCTTCGCCGAGAGCAGGAGAGGGGGGGAACCGGGGCGACATTGGGGTGTGAAGGAGCGCATCCGATCACCCCGATGATCAGTAAAACAGCGCACGCGGACCCCAGAACATGGAAGGCACGCATGGTTGGTTGCCGGG
>CAIPFS010000673.1 GCA_903864375.1 uncultured Verrucomicrobiota bacterium | reverse complement strand
GGTCACCTATGAACCGCCCCGGGTCTGGGCTGGACTGACCCGGCTTTTTGCGAAATCGGATGCGCGGGCCCTGAAAGTAGAGGTGGGCGGATTGGAAATGATGCCGCACCTGGCCCCCGGCCGGTTGTATTTCATGTCGCCGCTGCACATTCACTAGTCCCGCGGACGGTCCTGCGGACGGCCTATTGACTTCGTCCAAGCGTGACGGGCGTGGTTCGAACCGCCGCGGCTCACCGGGAGGTTCGCCCTACCGCAGCCTTTTGAGTTATCAATGTAACTCATTGAAGATCATACCTATTTGCAGAGTGAGGCTCCGGTCGAGCCCCTGGCGGCCCAAGCCAGGCCCATTCTGCCGAATCCAGTGACCGGGCTAACTTCATCTGCCGCAGCACATCGATGCACCGGCAGCAATGAGCGTCACCGGAATGGTCAGATGCGCCATCAGGATGGTCCAAAGAATGCGGCTTTGGGTCTTGCCCGCCACCCCGCTCCATCCCCACGCCGCTACCACTCCGCTGAATGCCGTGATGATCAACCAAGGAACAATTATAGAGGTAAGCCAATCATCGTCCAAAGGTCTCAGAACCATCACTCTCCAAATCAAGCCGCCTACCGGAGCGAAAAGAAGTCCACCCCACAAACACCATTGGTTTCTGGGGGGGGTTCGGTCGGAATCCGCATCTTCCGGTTCAACAGCCTCAGGTTGATCAGGCTGGGGTTCGTCGGGGTTCATGGGCCGTTCAAAAGAATCCGTAAGCCATCAGATACAGATAAAAATGCTGTCCGGCAAGCCGATGGGTTCTTCCGCCGGGGCGTGGTGGTTCGAACCCTACCCAGGCCGCGGACCCGAAACCAAAGCGGCAGCAAGCCGCTGCCACTTCGATGGCCGATTCGGCCGGGTCCGAGGACTCAGCCTACCTCAACGCTCCGCAACACATGTAGGCACCGCCTGCAATGAACGCCACCGAGATGGTCAGAGGCATCATCAGGATAGTCCAAAGAATACGCCTTTGGGTCTTGCCCGTCACGCCGCTCAATCCCCAGGCGGCTACCCCGCCCGCGATCACCGTGCCGATCAACCAAGAGGGAAGTATCCATTGCCTCCATGTACCCTTGACAAGAATTCCCAAGAGGACACCCACCACCGGACTAAAAAGAAGGCCACCCCACAAAAACCAATGGTTCCTCGCGGACTTCCGGGCCGATTCCGAAGGATCGGCATCTTCCGGATCAACAGCCTCCGGTTCGTCAGGCTGGGGTTCGTCAGAGTTCATGCGATTGGGGATGAAGGCTGGGGCGGTGGACGATGTTGACGCTGCCAGAATCGGAAGGCACCGAACAGCACCAGAACCCCGGCAGCGACCTGGTAACCGGACCAGCCGCCGGAGGTTTTTGGTGTGTCCCGCAGCGGTTCATGGGCCATTCGAAAGAGTCCGTAAACGATCAGATACAGATGAAAATGCTGCCCGGCAAGCCGGTGGGTTCTTCTCAGGAGCCAAAAGACGCCGATGGCGACAAGGTTGAACAAGAGTTCGACCAGGGGTGCCGGCCAGCGGGGGTGTCCCGCAAAATCATTCCATGTCCACCAGTGTGGAGCATCACAAACCACCCCCAGACAGCAGCCGTTCAACAGGCAACCGACTCTCCCCAGCACGAGACTGATCGGGACGATCAAGGCAAAACGGTCACCGGTGGCAAACGGGTACTTTGAGGCTCGTTTGGCCCATTCGACGCCGATATAGCCTCCCAATAATGCACCGAGCACCGAGCGCCCCACCACCAAACGGACCCAGCGGTCGGGCAATGGCCAGTCACTCCATCCCTGGGCAGCGAGATAGACCGCCTTTGCTCCCAGGAACATGCCCAGCACCGCACCCAGGTATATGCCCATCAATCGCCCGTCGCGTTTGGCCGCCCGTTGCCAGTACAGCAGGCCTCCAATGAGACCGACCAATAGGAAGGCGGTGTAGTAGGGCGGTCGGTCGGAGACCAGTTGGGTCAGTTTCACGCCGTGCGTTTCAGGTCCGGAAATCCGCTATAGTGACGGCAAAAGGAGTCGAGCGTTCCATCCTCGCGGATGACGTGGGTGCAGCAACGGTCAATCCGGTCCTGGTCCCATGTCCAGGCGTCCATGAACGGCTTGACCATGATACGAAAGGCGCTGCCGCCGTGGAGTTCCAACTGCTGGAGGAGTGCGCCGAGGGGCTCGGTTTCACAGCCGCACCGTACGAGGTCATCAACCGTGTACCGGAGCTTGTCCTTCAGGAAACCCTGGAGCTGTTCGAATTGAACGAACTCACCGACCGACCGGACTCCACCCGGCAAGCGCAACAGGTAGCCGATGACCGCACAATTGGGGTCGCCGCAGGGCAGCGGGGTAAAGTCAGCGGGTCCGAGTTGACCGTTGGAATGGCGGATGGCCGAGGTCAGGATGTCGGCGGTATTGAGGCGTTGGCCTGCCAGGTCTTCCCCTTTGGGAACCCGTCCACTGGTGAACAACGGTTGGAAGGTGACCCCATGGATTTCGGGTCGACCGAGTCCGAAGGCGATCACCGGCCAGCATTGGGCCAGGTTGTTCCGGGTGACCGTCATGGCCAGCGTCACAGGCAGGTTCATCGCCGCGGCCCGATCCAGCGCCCGCACCCGCAGCGCCCGGAGATCGGCTCCACGCAGATCGCGCTGTCCCGCCTCCTCGATCCCATCAAACTGGAGGTACAATTGAAATTTTCGCCCCTGGGCCAGCAACGCGAGCTGTCGGGCGAATTCCTCGTCCTGAGCCAAACGGACCCCGTTGGTATTGATGAGGGTGTAATCGATTCGGGGGTGGGCCTGCGCCCAGGCCAGAAGCTCGATGAACTGCGGATGCAAGGTGGGTTCGCCTCCGGAAAGTTGGAGGATTTCAATACCTCCCTTGCGCTCAATGACCCCTTGGATGCGTTCTTTCAGTGCCTCAAGCGGCTCGGCATCCGGGCGGTCGTGAGTGGACAGGGGCGAACCGGCGTAGCAGGCCGGGCAGGAGAGATTGCACGAACGGACGATCTCGATCAGAGCGATGCAGGTGGAGAGCGTCTCAAATTTTCCGGAGGGGGACGGCACGGCGTTCCGTCCGAGGGTTCCTGTCGCCCCTTCCGGGCTGGCGCAACAGGCGGTGCCGCAGCGATTGTCGGGCTCACCCTGCGCCAGCCAATAATAACGGGCATCGGTTGCCAGGCAGGCGGCGCTGTCACCATGGGTCGGGCAGGTCCTCCGCATCCATACGGCTCCGGGGTGGACTCCCTCGCGCCAGACTTCGCCGGCGATGGATTCCTGGCAGACCGGGCAGCGGGTCCGGGTGCGTTTCAACAGCTCCCGGGCGGGCCGCAAGGCAATGGGGATGGACGGCACAGGAAGAGTTTACTGGAAGCGGGAGAAAAAGGGAGGGACAACCGCACCTCGCGCCGCCTACCTGGAAACCATTTCCGATCGAACCGGGCCTGGATAAAAATACGGAAGTCTTTCCCATTTTCCCTCCTCCCAAACGAGGTCAAAAACGGAGCTGTACGGCACCTGAACATTGTAGGCCTGGCGGAGGGGCCGATTTTCGACCCAGGCCAGGGCGGCGCGAATGGGACCGGCGTGGGTGACCATCAGATGTCGGCCCCCCTGCCCGGCGATCGTTTCGAGGGCGATCCTGATCCGGGTTTGCAGCATCTCAAAGCTTTCCCCTCCGGGTGGAGCGATTTGGTCGAAATGTTCCATCCATTCCCAATAACCTGCGGGATCCTCCTGCTCGATATCTTCCCAGCGCCGGCCTTCCCACGACCCGAAGGCGATTTCCCGCCAGGCAGGATCGACCGTCACCGGAAGTCCCAGAGGACCGGCAACGGCATGGGCGGTTTCCAGGCAGCGGGGCGCATCACTGGAGATGACGGTATCCGGTGAAAAGCCGTGAGCCATGAGAATCAGGCCGGGCAGGGCCGCCTTCCCGCCGGGCGTGAGTGAGACATCGACAGGTCCGGCGCATACTCCAGCCGGGACGAACGTTTCCGGATGACGAACCAGACGGATGGCGGTGGTCATTCGTGACGGCGGTCTGACCCACGATGGCCTGCGGCCCCTATGACAATGGGGTCCCGGGGCGCACTGGAGTTTGGGCTCGACCGCATCCCCCGAGGATGACTGGAATCCGGGACCGAGCCAAGACGGGAAACGGAACGATTGATTTGGCCTTTGCCGGGCTTTCGGCTCACCGCTAGGTTCGCGGCCCACAAACTGTTTCCGGATGAGTCAACGGCCCGATTACAAGCAGACCCTTCACCTCCCCCGCACGGAGTTCCCGATGCAGGCGAACCTCGTTCAGCGCGAGCCTCAACGGCTCGAAGCCTGGAACGGCTCCAACCTGTACCGGCGTATTCAGGAAGCCCGGGCGGGGGCACCCCGATTTGTGCTTCATGATGGTCCCCCGTTTGCCAACGGGGATGTCCATGTCGGCACGGCCCTCAACAAGATTCTCAAGGATATCATCCTCAAGGAGAGGACGTTAAGAGGCTATCAGGCCCCATACGTCCCGGGCTGGGACTGCCATGGGCTCCCGATCGAGTCAAAGGTGACACAGGAACTGCGGGCAGCGGGCCGGGGCGATGCCGACACCGCCACCATCCGGGCGGCTTGCGATGCCTATGCACGGAACTATGTGGCGTCGCAGCGCGTCCAATTCCAGCGGCTGGGTGTTCTGGGGGATTGGCAAAATCCGTACCTTACCCTCACTCCGCAGTATGAGGCGGACGAATTGCGGTTGCTGGCGGACCTGGTGGGGCGTGGATTTGTCTATCGCGGACGAAAGCCGGTTTATTGGAGCATTCCCTTTCGAACCGCCCTCGCCGAAGCCGAGGTCGAGTACCATGACCACATCAGCCAGAGTGTGTATGTCAAATTCAGGCTCAAGGGCGAACCGAACACGTTTGTCCTGATCTGGACCACCACGCCCTGGACCCTTCCTGCAAATCTGGCGGTGGCCTTCAATCCGGAACTGCACTATTCCCTGGTAATGGTGCCCGGGGGTTGCCTGCTGGTGGCCAATGCGCTGCTGTCCAAACTTCATGAAACCCTGGAATGGGGGGCCTACCAGATTGTCCGAACCGTCGGAGCCGAGGAACTGGCCGGGCTCGAATACGAACATCCGTTTTGCAACAGGACCGGTCGTCTGTATCCCGCCGATTTTGTGGAAAGCAGCACCGGCACGGGGTTTGTGCATATCGCCCCAGGGCACGGCATGGACGACTATCAGCTCGGTTTGCGGGTTGGGCTGCCCATCTATTGTCCGGTCAACGATCAGGGCGTCCTGGTCCACACCACGGACCTGCCGGTGGAGCAGCAAATGCCCATGGAACTGGTGGGCAAATCGGTTCTCGAGAAGAACAACCGCTCGGATGCCAACGACGCCGTCCTGGCGCTGCTCCGAAGCCGCGAGGCGCTGGCCCATCAGGAAGACTACCACCACAGCTATCCCCATTGTTGGCGCTCCAAGACGCCGATTGTTTTCCGTGCAGTCGACCAGTGGTTCATTCGGGTCGATCACGTGGGGGCCTCAGGCATTCCGTTCCGGCAGGAGGCCGTCCAGGCCATCGCCGCCGTTTCCTGGGTGCCGGATTGGGGTCAGAATCGTATCCGGGGTGCGGTCGAGTCGCGCCCCGACTGGTGCATCTCGCGTCAGCGGACCTGGGGAGTACCCATACCGGCATTCTATGATGCGGCCGGGGAGCCGATCCTTCATGAGTCCATCGTTCGCAATGCCGCCGACCTCGTTGAGAAGGAGGGAAGCAACGCCTGGTTCACCCATTCGACATCCGAGTTGTGGAGTCGTTGTCGTCCGTCGGATTGGTCTGGACCCGAGGCCGTGTCGAAGTCAACGGACACCCTGGACGTGTGGATCGATTCCGGATCGTCGTCACGGGCGGTTCTGGCGCGCCGTCCCGAACTGGCGCACCCGGACCGGACGGGCGCAGGAGCCTGGCAAGCCGATGTCTATCTGGAAGGCTCGGACCAGCATCGCGGTTGGTTTCAATCTTCCCTGCTGCTGTCGCTCGCGGGCAATGGGGCGGCTCCATTCCGCACAGTCCTGACCCATGGCTTCATGGTGGATGAGGACCGCGAGAAAATCTCGAAGTCCAAGCAGGGCCAGGGCGGCTACGCCAAACCGCAGACATCGGACCGCTATGTCAACGAATACGGGGCGGATGTCCTTCGGCTCTGGGTGGCGTCGCAGGATTACCGCAGTGACATCGTTGTCAGTGAAGAACGGCTCAAAAAGGTCAGTGAAACCTACCGGCTGATCCGTAACACGCTTCGCTATCAGTTAAGCAATCTTTTTGATTTTGTCCCCACACGGGATGCCGTGGCGTATGGCGATTGGACCGGCCTCGACCGGTGGATACTCGACGAATTTTGCCGCCTCGAGGCGGAGGTGGCATCCGCCTATGAAGCCTTTGAGTTTCACCTCGTTTACCAAAAGGTGGCACAATTTGTCAGCGTTCAGCTGAGTTCGCTCTATCACGACGTGGTCAAGGATCGCCTGTATACGGACCCCGCCAACTCGCGCCGCCGTCGCAGCACCCAAACCGCCCTCCATCACGTGGCCGTGCGGCTTTGCCAGATGCTGTCTCCTCAACTGGCGTTCACGTCGGACGAGGCCTGGTCCTACCTTCCGGAACCCCGGCTCGATTCGGTCCACCTTTCAATCTGGTCACCGCTGGCCAGCCCTGTTTCTGAAACGGAACGGGCGGTCTGGACCCGCCTGCTGGAGTGGCGCACAGCGGCCCTGCCGGAACTGGAAAAATCGCGTCAGGCGAAGCTCATCGGAAAGAGCCTGGAGGCGGTCCTCGAGTTCACCGTTCCCGAGGCCGACTTTCCGGTGGTGTCTGGAAATGCCGACGCCCTGCGGGAGTTGTGCAATGTCTCCGCCGTCGATGCCGTGATCGGCGAAGCGCTGGCGGTTCGGGTCCGGCCCGCGAGCACCGTCGGACGGGTCAAATGCGAACGATGCTGGCATTGGGAAACGGATGTCGGATCGCATGCGGAACATCCCGGCCTTTGCGCCCGCTGTGTCGAGGCTGTCCTGGGAAATGGTTGAAGCACTCCATGAACCAGCCACCGCGCTTTACAGGCCGCGTGCGCTCACGCCGTAGCGCAGACATTTTTGTCTGCCGTTCCGCCGACTCTCCAGTCGTCCGGGCTGGAGCCTCGGTCCTGCGGACGGCCTATTGGCTTCGCCCGCGCGGAATTGGAGTGGTCCGAACCTCCCTTGGCTCGGCTGAAGCCTCGCCCTACCAATATGGTTGGTTTTCAGTCGGTACCGGTGATGAGTCACAAGACCATGGTAGGGCGAGCCGCGGCGGTTCGGTTCGCCTCCGATGGTGCCGAAAGCCCAATGCTTTTCCATCGCTGTATTCCACGTCACCTGCAGTCCGGTCAAAGACACCGACGTGCCTTTTGAACGCGACAGGTGATGATCCCCGCAATGATTTGGGACTTGCAGGAGCGCGTCCCTCCGTCGGGCGGCTCGGAAGCCGCGTGGATGTTGCGCTGATTCCCTCGGTTAAATTTGAACCGAGGGACGCTAAGAAAAGCTGTCCCGATTGGTCTGCATTTGTTGAGGTTTTTGAGGACCCTGCACCGTTTGGAAAAGGCCAACCCCGATTCCCATGTACCGCAAGATTCTGGTCGCGCTGAACCTCACCGATGACGATTGGAACGTGCTGGACCATGTCCGTCGACTGGCAGGGCATTTCGAATCGGAGGTGGTATTGCTGCACGTCGCCGACGGTTGGGCGGCCCGAAATTTCGACCAGCTCAAACTGGCGGAGTCCGAGGAAATGAAGCAGGACCGCCAGGCCCTGGATCAGATTGCCAATCGCCTGAGATCGGAGGGATTGACCATCTCGGTGCAGCTCGCCAGGGGCAGTCCCCCGGAACAAATCCTCAAGGTAGTTTCCCAGGGCGGGAAGTTCAATTGCTGCGGGTGTTTCTTTATTTTATAATAAGCCCCTGCAGGAATTTGGCGAAGATGGTATTTTTTCATTGGGAGCCAATATTTCTAACATAGGTTCAAAAATAAGTTACAGCGATGTTGGACCCAGTTACTTTTTGCCGGCCAATTTAAAGATCGGGGCTGCAAATACCTTAAATTTAGACGACTATAACCAATTTACCTTTACCGTAGATGTTAATAAGTTATTGGTACCAACTCCTCCAAT
>CAIPFS010000672.1 GCA_903864375.1 uncultured Verrucomicrobiota bacterium | reverse complement strand
CCGATCTCCTGCGGGCGTCGTCCGCAGCCCGGGAGACTCCAGAACCTGGGTTCCATCCACCGTGAAATGAAGGATCACCCGCGACGCCGTCCGTCGCAGGCCTTCGTAGTGGACCACAGCACCAGGCCACGTGGGAATGCCGGGGGCCACCGGAAGGAGCTTTCCGGCGGGTCGGGGTGCACCGATCAGTCCGAATCGACCCGGCTCGAAGTCGAGAAAACCTCCCTGCCAGGCCGCCCGCCAGATCCCCGACTCCAGGTCGTAGGCAACCGCCCCTTCCTGGTGGTTTCCCACCTGGATGCTCAACCCCTTGGCAAGGGTCGTTCCCGGTAGTTGCAGATTGGAGGCGAAAAACGAACCGACATCGGTTTGCTGCCAGCGATTGTCCACCCAATCCGCCTCGCCCTGGACTGAGGCGTCGCGCCCCGAGACCTTGGGAGTGCCCACCGCCGGGGTCGCAATCGTCTCCGGGACGGACGTCGCGACAGGTGGCCCCCCACGACTGATCCTGGGCGGCGATGCCGGGGCTGGCTCAGATGTTGGTCGGGCCGCTGGTGGCTGTGGAGTGAGCGATGGTGCGGCGGCCCGGGCCGACGACTTTTCGGGTGTCCATTGGCTCCCATCCCGCCAGAGGGTTTTTGCCAGCCCCTCCGCTGGCGGATCAAACCCCAGCGGCCTCAAGCCCGCGGCCCAGACGCTTCCCCGTCGAATCAGCCGGGCTGCATCCCGAATGGAGATGTCGCCATGACCCAACACGGTTTGAAACACGCGTGCCGTTTCATAATTGTAGGCCCACGCCAGCGGTTCCTCCGCCCCGGTCACCTTCGAATGGGCGGTCACGAGAGGTTCCACCGCCCGGGTCCCCGCCTGATGGAAATAGAGCTCGTCCTCGGTCGGAAAGGCTGCCAACCCCTGCGTTATCGGATGCACGAGCCCGGTCGGATGCACTTCAAACGGTCCAAAGGCGTCATGTCCGCTCGGCGAGGGCGGACGGTGCTCCCAGACACGGGCAGCGATCTTGTCCGACCATTCCGGCCATGCGTCCGAGGGTTTGGTTCCCGGGATCGAGGGATGAAACGCACTGGCTGCAAAATGAATCAATGAGAGTCCCCCCCCTCGATTCAGGTATTCCAGCAGTTGGCTGCGGGCGGACGGACTGAGACCAGCTCGCTCCCAATTGACCTGATTCCACACCACCAGGTCGTAAGGCTTCAGGAATCCATTTTGGGCAAGTTCCTCGGGATTCTCCGTCACCGTGATCACCAGTCGCGGGTCCTGTTCCAGGACCGGGATCAACGCCGCCGTCACCGCCCGCCAATCGTGCGCCGGATGATTGGCCCCGGTTACCAGGAGAACACGGGCCCTTTTCATCGGGTCCGATTCCACCCCGCTGGCAGGCACCTCCAGGTGGGCGGTCCAGGCGATGGCGTTCAACACCATTTTTCGAAAGTCCGGCTGCCAGTAGTTGGTGAAAAAATGTCCCCCCGTCGTCCCAAATCCCCGTCCGCCATTCTCCCGTTCAACCGCCCAGGCCACGGCAAAATCTGTCGACTCCCCGGGTGGTTTGGTCACCAGGATCGGAGACAATCGGGAATCCGGCTCGCGAAATTTGATTCGGTAATAAAATTCCTCCTGAGCCTGATAAGGGCGCACCCCGCGGGCAACCGGATGACCCGAGACCGGTCGGGCGATGGCATTCCACGTCTGGATGGCCGAAGCCCAGTGATTTGCCCCCGGGCCGGTCTCGTAATCGAAATAGCCTCCCGCCCATTCGGTGGTCTCCTCTTCAAATCGGGCCGGGTGAAACGTGCTCCAGTGAAGGAAAACACAGCCGCAGCCCCGCTTCATCTGACGGGCAAACTGCTCCCGTCGGTCTCCAACGTACAGCGGATGATCCTGCTCCCGATGATCGCCGCCATCCCCAACAAGAACGATGGTATCCGCGTCATCCAGGGTTCGGGCGTCCGTCGGCCATCCGTTGAAGTGGAGCTCGACCTGCGGATGCCCCTGCAGGTTGGGGGAGGTTTCAATCAATTCCTTGAGCAGGACCACGCTTTTTTCATATTCATGGGCCTCCTTGGGATGGCCGGTGATCGGCCCCGCAATCAGCACAATCTTGGCCGCCTGGAGCTCCGCCCAGGCCGTGCAGACCAGAAACATCGCAAGACAGTGGCGAAGGAAGAAAGATCGGGACATGACGATAGGAAGATTGGAATCAAGTGGGCCGCATTCAGAGCCCCTCAGGCAAGCCTGGATTCCGGCTTGAAAAGGCGTCCATTGCTTTCATTGACCCTCACCGGGTTGCGCCAATCCCCCGGTCCAGCTCCCGATACCCGGGTTGAGCGATGAGCTTGCATTTGAAGCCGCCCGGAACACACCCTCTTACAAAATCCGTTGAAACAAATCACCGAGACTTCGCCCGTTCAGGATTACCTGGAGAACCTGCATGCCCAGTTTGCCGGTATCTCGGAAGGAACCGTCGCCACCTACATCCCCGAACTCGCCAAGGCGGATCCCAACTGGTTCGGGATCTGTCTGGTCACCGCCAATGGGGCGGTCTACGAGGTCGGGGACTCGCGGCTTCCCTTCACCATCCAGTCCATCTCCAAGCCATTCGTCTACGGCATGGCCCTGGAGGAACATGGGCGGGCGGAGGTCCTGAAAAAGGTCGGGCTGGAACCCACCGGCAACCCGTTCAATTCGATCAGCCTGGAGGCGGGAACCGGTCGGCCGTTGAACCCGATGATCAATGCAGGGGCCATCGCGTCCACCTCCCTGGTGGCCGGAGACACTCCGGAACACAAATTAAAGTGTATTCTCAATACCCTGTCGTTATTTGCCGGAGGCCCCCTCGCCACCGACCCGTCCGTCTACCGTTCCGAAAGTGAAACCGGTCACCGCAACCGTGCGATTGGATACATGTTGCGGAACTTCGGAATTCTCAACGACGACCCCATTCCCACGGTTGAAACCTATTTCCAGCAATGCTCGATCTCGGTCACCTGTCGTCACCTTGGTTTGATGGCGGCGACCCTGGCGAACCGTGGCGTTAATCCCGTCACAGGGAAACGGGCCATCCGGGGTGAGTATGTCGAAAACGTCCTCAGCATCATGGGATCGTGCGGGATGTATGACGCGGCCGGCGAATGGATGTACTCGGTCGGAATGCCGGCAAAGAGTGGTGTGGCCGGCGGCATCATTGCCGTTCTTCCCGGACACCTCGGGATCGGCGTGTTTTCACCTCCTCTCAACACCTGGGGCAACAGCGTGCGCGGCATCAAGGTGTACGATGCCCTATCGCGTCATTGCGATCTCCACCTCTTCAATCGCGCGTCCGGTGCCACCTCGGCGATTCGGCTGAAGGCCACCGGTACGGATTTCTCGTCCAATCGAAGCCGTCCGGCCGAACAACGCAACCTGCTCCGCGAATTCGGTGGCCGGATTCAAGTCTATCAATTGCAGGGCGACCTCAGTTTTTCCACCACCGAAGCGGTCGTCCGGGACATCATCGAGAGCTTCGACTCCATGGCCTACCTCGTTCTTGATTTACGCCGGGTGTTGAGCCTCAGTGAAAGTGCCTGCTGGCTGCTTCACGAATTGCTGCTCAAGGCACACAAGCAGGGCAAATCCGTTGTCATCAGCCATTCCCATCACCTGTCGTTGCTGCGCCGGTACATGACCGCCCGGCTTGGCACCCAACGTGAACTGATCTTCCGAACGGCCGACGACAACGATCTGGCCCTGGAATGGTGCGAAAACAGTCTGCTGGCCTCCCTCCCCATCACCTCCGACAGCGGCGAAGCTCCGTCCACGCCCCTCTACGAGCTCTGTCAGGACCTTGACCCGGATGAATACGCGATATTCGTTGCTTCACTCCAGCGTCGAAACTTCCGGGCCGGTGAAATCATTCTCAGCGCCGGGGACCCCGCCCACGAGATGTTCTTCCTGGCCCGGGGCGAAGTCAGCGTGGTCATTCAGACGGAAACCGGAGATCGGAAACGTCTGGCAGCGATGGGGCCGGGCATGACGTTCGGTGAAATGGCCGTCATCGATGGCGCGCCCCGCTCCGCCACGGTCATTGCCGACACCGATGTCGAGTGTGACATCCTCACGGCACAGGAACTGGAACTTCTGGGGCGCCGGTATCCGGAAATCCGGATCAAACTCCTCAAGAGTCTGACCCTCAGCCTCAGCCGACGCCTGCGGGCCGCCAACCGCGAGCTCGGATTGCTGCGGTAGGCTGGCGCCCATCGGCCGGTTGCCATCCCGGGACGGCGGAGTCCTTTCGCACGTGAGCGTCGACTGCCCCATCAGCCACTGACTCAACGAATTCATTCGTGGCCGGGAACGGAGGGGTGGAATGAGCGCCCTCTAACGCCCCGCGACGGCAGGAATCAGTTCCTCATCAGTCAACATCTTCAGGAATGCCACAAGGGCCTTCTGATCCTCCCTGGACAGGGGGACACCTCCGTAGGGATGTTTGGCAAGATTCGGGTCCAGGGTATCCGATCGCCGGACCCCGCTGACGTAGTGGGCCACCACCTCCTCGAGCGTTGCAAACCGGCCATCGTGCATGTAGGGACCGGTCACCGCCACGTTGCGAAGAGAGGGGGGTCTTGAACTTGGCCTTGTCCGTCACGCCTCCAGTGACAGCCCTTCGGCCCTCGTCACGAGCAAGGGGGAGGTCGTCCAGCCCATTGTTATGAAAGCCAAAATCACTGAACAGCGCGCCACCGTGACAATGGAAACAGTCCGCACCGTATTGCTCATGACGGGGATCGTATTCGGTGAAGAACAATTGAAAACCGCGGGATTCCTCCACCGTGGGGCGCTCCAGACCCGCCTGCACCCGGTCAAATCGGGAACGCCCGGAGATCAGGGTGAGGAGGTATTGCTCCAACGCGCGGGCGACACGATCCGAATTGATTCCGCCCGGTCCGAACGCCGCCTCAAATGCCGGAGCATATCCCGCTGCCATCAATTTGTTCGTCACGGATTCCAGGGAGGAGTGCATCTCCGCCGGATTCTGGATCGGTGCCAGGACCTGTTCACGGAGGGATTGTGCCCGTCCGTCCCAAAAGAAACGGGTCTGCCAGGCCAGATTGTATAACCCCATGGCATTTCGCCGACCTTCCGCGCCATCGATCCCGCGACTGACGCGCCGGGGTGCATCTGAAAAGGCGGCTTCGCTCCGATGGCAGGAGGCACAGGACTGTGAATCATCGCCGGATAACCGGGTCTCTGAAAACAGGGCCCTGCCGAGGGCAACCCCCGGTTCCGTAAGCGGGTTGTCCCGGGGTAGTGCCGGCTGCGGAAAGCTATGCGGCATCTGAAATCGATGGAGCGGGGCGTTGGATGCGATCAAAACCGTGGCGGACATCCCCACGGGCTTGGGGTCTTTCGATTCATCAGGACGGACGTCCAACGTCCAGGCCGCGTCCAGATTCGCGAGGAGACGCAAGCGCAGCAGGTCGTTAGTCCGCGAATGCGTCGATGCATTCTCACTCATGGGGCCGATGGGTTGACGCCCGTCAAACACCTGGTCCAACTGGAGTCCGAGAGCCAGGCGGGACCCGTTTGTGAGGTCGAAGCGGACCGGAAGCTCAAATGTCCTGCGACTTGGATCGTTGGCCAGATGATAGGAATAGCCTCCTTCCTGACCGCCCGACGTCCTCCAATGCCCCTCCAGGGCCAGAAAGACATATCCGCCCTGCCAACTCCAATGGAGACCATTCAGCGACGGGTTGAGAGGGTCCTGGGGAGCAAACGTCGCAGGGTCGGAATGATTGATCTCCGGCGGAAGTCCCAAATCGAATCGAAGGGCCTGGTAATTCCGGGACGGAAGGTTGGTGAGAGTCACCTCCATTCGGTTTTGTCCAAGGCTCATCCAACCCACCTGGCCACTGGCCGGTATCCAGTGGCCGTCATCGGCGAGCAGCTGGAATCCGGAAAACAGCCCGTCCAGTCGTTCCACGGTGCGGGAAGTGCCATCGATGGCCGAATCCTGGCGGTCCCCGACTCGCACCCCCGCGTGTCCCCATCGGGGCTCAATGGATATCGACACAGAGGCCGCCGGCACCCGGCACACTCCCAACGACAGGCCAAGGCACGCCCAAAGGAGAACGCCGATGAGGCCAGAGAAGTGCCGTTGATTCATGGAAGTAGCGGGCCTGAACCGGTCAGGCCCATTCGAATTCATTGGATGGTGAAGCCGTTGACCAGGGTAAAGGTCACATTACCCATGCCAGGAGGTCCCGGGAAGACGACCGACGCCGTAACGACTCCGGCAGCGGCCGTTGGCGGGATATCAAAGGTGGCCGTGACGTTGGACCCGCTTCGCGAAAGCTTCTTTCCGACAAGGGTTCCCAGAGAAGCCGAGGTGGGTTGAATGGCGGCCGGTGGAGCCATCGCACCGAGTGCGAAGGTCACGACGACCGTCGATCCCCGTGCACCCGCGTTTGGCGTAAGATGATCCAGGGTGGGATTCCCGCCCCCTCCACCCGGGCCGCCTCCTCCGCCCGTGTTGCCGGAACTGTTGGTTACGGAATCGTAGCTGGCCAGAGCCGTCTGATTGACCCGGAAAAAGCCGGCGAGATCCGCTGCCGCGACATTCGTCCCGGCGGTGTTGCCCACCGCCGCAACCCCGGTTGTCGCGGCGCTCCAGTGTTTCAATTCCGTGCTGCCTTCGACCTGATAGGTGCCCCCTTCCACCGCACTCCAGACCAGGGTGACGGACCCACCGTTGACGCGGGACGCCTCCACAACAACGGGAGAGTCCGCCCCACCCACAAACCAGCTCGCCACCGTCTCTGTGAGCGTCGTGACCGGACCGGCTTTGACGGTGCCGTAATAGGCCCTTCCGATATTGTAAGGAAACACGGGTGTTCCATCTGCTGCGATGCAGACAAAGTAGGCATAGGTGCCTTGGGGAAATTCGGGAGTGACACAGAACCGTCCGTTCGACTCATCAAGATCGAAATCCGTTCCCTGTGTATACCCCAAATCGCCCAGGTAGGCATTGTCCTCCATGTACCGCCCGAGCGGATAAGTTTGGGAGACGTCCGGACCGGTCGTCGTGCCCCCGGAGGCATAGAGGCGGGTCGCCCAGGCCGGCAAAGATTTGCGACCCATCACCGACAAATCATCGGTGTTCATCGTTCCATTCCTCAAATGGTAGCCGGACACCATCCGCCGGAGACCGCTCGCGGGGTTCGTGGCAACGGCATAGCCATACGGCCCATAAATCGGGTACCCGTCAGCCACCCAGCCGAGGATGGGAGAATGGCGGACCACCGGATTCGTCATCTCGGAGTAGGTCTGGGACGAGGTATTGAAGGCGACATGATCTCCAAGAAGGTGACGAAGGGCGACCGGATTGGCGTGATAATGATAAGTGCCGGTGTTCTCCTGATGGGCATAAGCGGGATCGAAGGTGGCCCCCTCATTCACGTAGGCTTCGCGGTTCCAGTTGCCCGTTCCACCGACGTCATCCGTGGTCCCATTCCAGTAGTGGGCATCGCGCGAATCAAACATGGCGACGCCATCGACAAAGAAGCCGATCGTTCCGTTGCCCGTCAGGGTCTTCGCCGTTCCAGCGGACGGAGCGACCGGATTCAACGGAAACCGATAGTACCCATGCTGATTGGCGGGCAGGTTGGGAAATCCGGCCGCCCAGGGTCCCATGGTATGCAAGCCCAGGCCGGTGGTCCGGATGTAGACCCAGTCGCTGGAATAGGTGATTTCCTGGACCCCGGAATAGGCGGGAAGCGATTGTGTCTGGCTCCCATTGCTCCAGGTGGTGGAGCTGGAACGGGCGGCCTGGGCGGTCGCGTTGGTGTAGATGCGGGCATAGGCTCCCGAACGATCGGTCATCCAGGAGTCGATTCGGGGACTCGCCGCCTGGGACATCAGAGTCACGACGGACAGAGAGGCCAGTAAACAGGGGATTTTCATCGGAGTTGAAGATTAATTGTTGGTTGGTTGTCGGGCATCAGCAAGCCGGCTCGATGTAAAGCCCGTGTGATCCCAGCCGGACGATTTGTAAAGGGAGGGTAAAATTGACCCGAACCGCCGCTGAATAGGGGTGAAACCAACAAAAAAGCCGCCCGGAAAGGGGCGGCT
>CAIPFS010000671.1 GCA_903864375.1 uncultured Verrucomicrobiota bacterium | reverse complement strand
TGTCTCGACCAAGCGCCCGACGAGCATGGCGACCACTGCCATTGCCTGAAATCGTCGTAATCACATCACACATTGGCAGCATGAGGCCTTCGAAGATCGGAACCCCAGTCACCATTTGGAAGGCTTCATGGTCGAGCATCGACAGCACCCGATTCGCCACAATCGATTGACGGGCAGCTGGGTCCTCAGGCGAAGCAAAGGGATTCGACGCTGGCAAGGCAGATCGAACCTCCAACGACTTGAGGGCCACGATTCCAAGATCGTGGAACTGCACATGTGGCGTGATCAAGAACAGGTTTCCGCTTCTGCGTTCCATGAAGTCACACAAGCCAGGATCGCTATAGAGCGCATGGAGGTGCTGGCCGAGCTTTTCCCAAGCTTCGGGTGAGATGAACAGCGAGATCAACATCTCAAGCAGCACCGATCGCAGCATTTCGATGCTGACGATCTTGTCGAACTTTGTCTGCAGGGAGGGAATCCTGCGGTAATCCAGCAACTCCACCCGCGCCTTTCCGGAGAGGCCTTCACGTTCAATCCGGTCCAGGGTGTAGCGCCGCTGCTCTTCGCTGATGGTGATCGCCGTGACCCGACATCCCCGGGTTCGAATCGCATGGGATAGAAATCCCCCCCATCCGCAGCCCACCTCGAGAACGTGATCCCCGGAGTCAATTCGCAGCTTTCGGCAAAGCCGCTCGTATTTCGCCGTCTGTGCCGCTTGAAGATCCTGATCAGGGTATTCGAAAAGGGCGCTGGAGTAGGACATCGTCGGGTCCAGCCACAGGCGATAAAACGGATTCCCCAGATCATAGTGGGCCTGAATGTTTCGCCGTGATCCTTTCAATGAATTGCGGTTCCAGGAGTGGCGGACGCGCTCCCAGACCCCGTTCCAATTCACCATCCTCTGGAGAGCAACAGAA
Organism: uncultured Verrucomicrobiota bacterium; assembly: GCA_903864375.1. Classification (GTDB taxonomy): domain Bacteria; phylum Verrucomicrobiota; class Verrucomicrobiia; order Limisphaerales; family UBA9464; genus CAILNN01. Next base: position 1,135 of record CAIPFS010000671.1, on the reverse strand, counting down.
TTCCGGCGGGTGGGTGCCTGATCCATGTTGCTGCAAAACCAGCCAATGACCGATGTGAGATCGGGCGAATCCCAATCCCCCGCCTGATAGCCCTCCCCAAATCCCACTTTTCCACCGAGCACACCCCGGGAGAAGAACCGATCGTTGCGGAGAAAAATCTCGGCGTGCGGACCATCCCCGCCCTCTCCAAACTCGATGCGCCCCCCTTCGGGCAACCGAAGAACCAGCCGACCATTTTTCATCGGCCGAAGCGCCCCGCAGACCAGTCGACGGCACAAAATTCGCCACGGATCACCCATCGTTGTCCGCAATCGGGATCGGACGGAGGTCCTGGTGATTGGGGAGTTGGAGGGAAATGGAGCAATTGGGAACATGGAAGGCGTCAAAAACGAGCTAGGGATTCGGGTTTGGTACGATGGACTTCGGTGCCAGGATGACCGGAGGCACAGCAATGGAGGAGTGCGGATGCAGGACCTGCCGTTGCAAATCCGGGCTGGATCCCTTGGAAAACCAGGGAACCCGCCGCCACCACAACCGGAATGCCTCCCAATGAATCAGGGCAATCACCCGTAAGGTGACCAGCGGATATCGGAGGGTCAGTCGGACCAACTCGAAATCCGACAAAGGTCGCCGCACCCCCGTCAAACGGGTCACCATCGATGATTTCCCCTCGGGGGTCAGGTCGTCGACCGCCAACGCAAGGCTCTCTCCCGGTAATCGCAACCGAAAGTCAAAACTCCAATCGAGCGGACTGAAGGGTGAAACATAAAAATGCTTCAGAACCGTTCTTCGAAAGCGGTCGCGCTCAAGACCCTGCCGACCACCATCCAGAGGCACCAGATACGGCTTCTGTTCGCGGTAGGTGTTGCCGACCTCCGCTATCGCCGCCACGGGTGCGCCATCGGGGGCACAGACAAAGAAGAAACTGACGGGATTGAACACATATCCAAGAAACCGGGGAAGGGTCAGAAGGAAAGTCCGGGAACCGTCCGGAACCAAAACCCCCTGGGTTCCCAGCCACCAGCGCACCCGCCCGACCAGCGTTTGGGGTGCATCCGGCCCGAAATCCAGATGGTCGGACTCACAAAATCGATAAGGCGACCAGGGTCCGGTACCCAAGCCACGCAGAGGACCG
>CAIPFS010000670.1 GCA_903864375.1 uncultured Verrucomicrobiota bacterium | reverse complement strand
TGTTCTGGCCGGGGGACTCGTTGTAGGTCTGATTGGCCCGTGCCGTGAACTTGGGGTCGTAGTAGTCGGAGAAACTGGCGCCCAGCTCCAGGGCCTGAATCCGGGGACTGTAGCGGATGACGCGCAGGTCCAGATTTTTCTCGAGAGCCATCCGGACGCATTCATCGAGGCTGATCGGTCGAAGCGCGGGTTCAGCCGAGGCCAGAACGGCGACAACCGGGGCGAGAACCAGAGAGGCGGCAAGCCAGCGGGGATTCATCAGGTGGCCAAAGTGCGATGTTTGCATCCGAGGGTCAACGCGAGTTTGTATGTCCATGGAACGACACGCCGGAGACGCCATGGGTTTCACGGAAATTCAACTTTCGTTCTTTGCAGGAGTGGAATCCCAAAGTGGTTCACGCGTCAGTTCGCGGCAGCAGTCGAGGGCCGCCGTGAATGCGTCCTCGTGAAAACCGTACCGGAAATAGCTTCCGGCGAAGAACAGGCCCGTCTGATGGCCCAACTGGTTGAGGCGGGGGAGGTCGCGCTGCGCACGGATGGCTCCGACATTGAACAGGGGATGCTCGTAGCGGATTTCGCGCAGAACGGTTTCCCGGGCCACGGAGTCGCCGGCATTGATCGAAACGAAGTAGTTGGCCCGGTCACTCACTCCCTGAAGGGAATTCATCCAGTAGATGGTCTGTGAGTCGGGCGATGTCCCGCCTTCGGAGGGGATCCGGTAATTCCAGGAAGACCAGGCGCGCCGGCATTTGGGCATGACCGATTCGTCGGTGTGTACCGTTGCCAGGTTGGGTTGATATTTGAACTCAGCCAGGAGCGAGGCGGCGAGGGGAGGGGGGGCCGAGAGCAACCGAAGGGCCTGATCGGCGTGGCAGGCGAGAATCACCTTGTCGAACCGTTGGGTGGTGCCGTCTTCAAGCGTGACCGATGCCCCAGCGCTGTTGGAGGTCACCCGGTCGACCCGACTCTGGAGATGGAGCTGACCTGCCAGAAGGGAGGTGAGGCGCCGGACATACTCGCGGGCCCCCCCGATGACGGTCCACCAGGGGTGGCGACCCTTGAGTCCCAGAAAGCCGTGATTGTAAAAAAATCGGAGCAGGGTCCGGGCGGGAAAATCCAGCATCCGATCCCGGGGAGTGCTCCAGACCGCTCCGCTGATGGGGATGAGAAACAGGTGGAGAAAGTCGGAGCCGTATCCCCGTTTTTGAACGTATTCGGCGACGGTCAGTTCGGGTGAGGACTCGTTTTGAAGCTCTTCGATGGCTTCCCGGCTGAAGCGGTCCATCTGAAGCAGCATCCGCCAGTGTCGTGGACGCAGGAGATTGGCGCGCTGGGCAAACAAGCCGCTGAGTCCGGCCCCGCTGTATTCCAGTCCGCTGGGGCAGTGCTGGACGCTGAACGACATGTCGGTCGGCTTGGACGGAACCCCTAATTCCGAGAAAAAGCGGCAGAGATTGGGGTAGGTGACCCGGTTGAACACCATGAACCCGGTGTCAAATGCCACCGATTCCCCCCGGTGGACGACATCAATCGTGTTGGTGTGTCCTCCGGGGTAGTCGGCCTGCTCAAAGAGGGTCAGTTCGTAACGGGACCGGAGCAGGTAGGCGCAGCCGAGACCGGCAATGCCGGTGCCGACAATGGCGATCCGCTCCTGGGCCATCCGCGGTGGGGCTGAAGATCAGACCCGGGACACCGGGGGATTGTAGGGACGGACCTGATTGGGTCGCGCCGGTTGAACCTCCCGATGAGGCGCCGCCGCCTGTTGGGGGGTGGTGCCCGCGGCGCGGTGGGTGGAGCGGTCGTAGGCGACGATGGGGACCGGGCGGAGGTCCCAGATCAGACCGCACCAAGAGAGGGCCTTGAGGCCGTAATAGGTGATATCGATCTCCCACCAGTAGAATCCCTGCCGGACACTGCCCATGTGCTGGTGATGATTGTTGTGCCATCCCTCGCCGAGGGTCAGCAGGGCCAGCAGGAGGCTGTTGCGGCTGTCGTCGTCGGTTTCATAGCGGCGTTCGCCGAAGACATGGGCCAGAGAATTGATGAACGCCGTACAGTGGAAAAGGACGGTGGTGCTGATGAAAAAGCCCCAGACCAGCAGTTGCCATCCGCTCGTATGGAGGGAGGGGAAGGCGGCGTTCAACCAGTTGCCGAGGACATAGAGAGCCACGGCGAACAGGATGGGCACCAGCACGTCAAAACGGTTGAGGAACACGAGTTCCGGGTATTTGGCCAGGTCCTTGACCCGCCGGTAGTCGGTGGGGAAGTTTTTGGAGCTGGTGATCCAGCCGATATGCGCCCAGAGGAAGCCGTGTTGCCGGGGCGAATGCTTGTCCTTCTCGTCGTCGGAATGCTGATGGTGATGACGGTGGGTGTAGGCCCACCAGAGGGCACCGCGTTGGACACAGGTGGCACCCCAGAGTCCGAACACAAACTGCATGAACCGGGAGGTGGTGAAGGTCCGGTGGGAGAAGTAGCGATGATAGAATCCGGTCACCGCGAACATCCGGATGACATAGACGAAAAAGGCCAGACCGACAGCGGTCCAACTTGCCCCCGCCCATATCACCCCGAGACAGCCGAGGTGCAGGACGCAGAAGGGAATGGTCCGGACCCATTCGACCTTGTCTTCTCGAAGCTCGGCCTGGGCGATGGATTCGACCTCGTAGTCGGAATCAAACCACTGAATGACGGAAACGACTGCGGAACGGAGGATTCGGGGGAGGGTGGTGGCTGGCATGGGATTGAGCAGACAGGACCTTGACAACTGGGACGTACTCTTGGCCTCGGGCATTCACTGGGTTTCAATGGAAAAGGTACTCAGAAGCAGTCAGAAGCCCCCAGAGCACTCAGGACCTCCAACATTCGCCTCCCACCGGGGGAAGGCTGAGGCTCCCATCGAATCGGTAACCACCGAGATTTCACCAGAGAATCGTCCGGTATCGCTGAAAACTCCAGTTTTCCTTTGTAAAAATCCGATGGGGAAGGTCAGGCCCGGGGATGAGCCGACTCGTAGGCCCGCTTGAGCCGTTCGGTGGTGACGTGGGTGTAAACTTCGGTGGTCGCCAGTCGGGAATGGCCCAAAAGTTCCTGAACGCTCCGCAGGTCGGCCCCCCGGTCCAGGAGATGGGTGGCAAAGCTATGGCGCAATTTGTGAGGTGTGAGGTCAGGATCGAGGCCCGCCCTGGCGAGATGCAGTTTGAGTCGGCGCTGCACGGTCAGGGGACGTATGGGTGCCGGAAGGCCCGCCCGGGCAAGAAAGACGGGCCAGGTCAGGTGACGGGGATGCTGGGTGACCTTCCAATATTGTTCCAGGGCATCCCAGGCCGGCATGCCCATCGGGAGAAGGCGCTCCTTGCGTCCCTTGCCCATCACGCGCACCTGGCGGGTTGCCTGATCGAGATTCTGGACCGTGAGTCCGCAGAGCTCGCTCACCCGAAGACCGGCGCTGTAGATGAACTCCAGCAGGGCGGCATCCCGCAACGCATCCCCCATCGATCGGGCGTCGTCGTTGGCGGGGACGGCACTGGGGGGCGGCAGGGGTGCCGCGACCAGCCGGGCGACCTGTTCTTCCTGTAAAAATATCGGCAAACGCTGCTCGCGCCGGGGCAGGATCAATCCACGCAAGGGGGATCGTGCGACCACCCCTTCCCGCAACAAATAGCGGTAAAGGCTGCGGAGCGCGCTGAAGCGAAGATGAATGGAGGAGCGGTCCAGTTCCTGCCGTCCCAATTGCCGTAGATAGGATAGAAAGTCATCCCGGGTCAATTCCGGCCAGGGAGCCTCCCTCCCTGCATCCTGGGTTTTCCACTGGCTGAACGCGGCGATCGCCTGCCGGTAATTCCGCAGGGTGTAGGGCGACACCTGCCGGACCACCTCCAGTTCGCGTAAAAACCGGGCTGCCCAGGAATCGGGGGTCTGTTCGCCAGCCATGGTGGAGAGGCTACGGGGTGGTTCCGGCTTGGCAATGGCCAACGGGTGGGGAGTGGCCTGACGGCGGTAGCTTCAGTCCTGCGGACGGCCAATTGGCTTCGCCTGTGCGGAATTCGCATGATTCGAACCGCCAGAGGCCCGGCAGGCGCCTCTTCCTACCGATGTGACTGATAACCAGCAGGTTATAATGATGAGTCCAACGGCTGGGGGCGAGCCTCCCGGCGAGC
>CAIPFS010000669.1 GCA_903864375.1 uncultured Verrucomicrobiota bacterium | reverse complement strand
GTTCCTCGATCCACCAGGGTTTGAACTCCGCCAGTTCCTTCATCCAGGAAATGGCCTGAGGCACTTCCCAAACCTGGTTGGCATCCACCATGAGCTTTCGGTCCCAGCCGATCTCCTCCCGAATGATGGCGAGGCGCCGACGATCATCCGCCAGGTCCCGTCCCACCTTCACCTTGATGTGGTTCCAGCCCTCCGCCACCGCCTCCTGGCAAAGCCGTCGAATCTTGTCGTCGGGGTAACCGAGCCACCCGGCACTGGTGGTGTAGGCCGGATACCCCTCAGCTTCGAGTCGGGCGATGCGTTCCTGCTTTCCGGGTTCGACACGGCGAAGGAGGGCCAGGGCCTGATCCGGGGTCAGGGCGTCGGTCAGGTAGCGAAAATCGACGCATCGCACCAATTCCTCGGCCGACATGTTGGCCAGCAACCGCCACAGCGGGACTCCCTCCGCCTTGGCATACAGGTCCCACCAGGCGTTGACGATGGCTCCCAATGCCAGGTGCATGGCCCCCTTGTCCGGACCAATCCAGCGCAATTGGGAATCATTGGTCAGGTGCCGCCACTCTGCCCCGGGGTTCGCCGAAAAATTCTCGAGGCTTCGCCCGACCACCAGATGTTCATGCGCCCGGATGGCGCTCAAGACCACCTCGTTTCCCCGTCCGATGGTGAAGCTCAGGCCATGTCCCTCCCGCCCATCATCGGTGTGCAGCACGACATAGGCGGCTGAATAGTCCGGATCCGGGTTCATCGCATCCGACCCGTCTTTTTCGCGCGAGGTGGGGAAGCGAATGTCTTCAATGCTGAGGCGTGTCACGCAGGGCATGGGTCAACCCTGACATGGATGCGTTTCGGAGGGAATAGAGACCGAAACGCAGTCGCCAAATTCCAGAATCCTGCTCACCTTTCCGGCATGAAACGATTCTGGTGGCTCGGATGGTTCCTGCTGGTGGTGGCCCGGGGTGGGGACTGGCGTCCGTTATTCGACGGCAAGACGCTGGCGGGATGGGCACCCACTCCGTTTGGCGGTGCCGGCGAGGTGGAGATCGTGGATGGAGCCCTGGTTCTCCACCAGGGAATCCTGACCGGAGTCCATTTCACCAATACCGTCCCCACTTCGGACTATGAAATCGAACTGGAGGCCCGGCGGACTTCCGGTCTTGACTTCTTTTGTGGCCTGACATTTCCGGTGGGCGATTCGTTTGCTTCCTGGATCGTTGGAGGCTGGGGTGGGGCGGTGGTCGGGATCTCCAGCCTGGACGGCGCCGATGCCTCCCACAACGCCACCACCAAGTACCGCCGATTTGAAACCGATCGCTGGTATCGCCTCCGACTGACGGTGACGACCAATCGCCTGGAGGCAGCCATCGATGGAGAGTTGGTCATTCAGGCCGACATTCGCGGGGTCAAGGTCAGCTTGCGACCGGGCGAAATTGAACTCAGCAAACCCCTCGGCATCGCCGCCTGGAATACCACCTCGGAACTCCGCAACATCCGCTTTCGAACGCTCGACGCAGCTCCCGAAGCCCGATCGACCAGTGCCGCAATTCCTGCCAGCCCACCGATCCCCCCCGATCTCCAGGCCACTGCCACCCGAATCTTTGCGGCGATGACCAACTCGTCGTCGGCCTATGATCACCTCGCCCAAATGTGCGATCAATTCGGCCCCCGGTTTTCCGGAAGCACGAATCTCGAGGCTGCCATCGACTGGCTCCTCGCCCAGATGAAGGCCGATGGACTCGATAATGTTCATGGCGAGACGGTGACGATTCCCCATTGGGTGCGGGGGGAGGAATCCGCCGAGATGCTGGCGCCGCGTCTGGAGAAACTGGTGGTTCTCGGGTTGGGTGGAACGATTGCCACTCCCCCGGAAGGGATCACGGCACCGGTTCTGGTCGTGACCAATTTTGCCGAATTGCAGGAACGGTCGAGCGAAGCCCGGGGCCGCATCGTGGTGTTTGAGGCACCCTATACCGATTATGGAACCACCGTCCGTTACCGATATTCTGGTGCGGCCGAGGCGGCCAAAGCCGGTGCGGTGGCCAGTCTGATCCGGAGCGTGACGCCGTTTTCCTTGAAATCACCCCATACGGGGATGATGGCCTACGATACCAATTTCCCCAGCATTCCCCATGGAGCCCTCGCCCCCGAGGACTCCGCCCGCCTGGCCCGGTGGCAGGCCCGGGGAGAACGTCCGGTCATTCGGCTGAAACTGGCGGACCATTCCGAATCGCCGACCCCTTCGCGCAATGTCATTGCCGAAATCCGGGGTCGGGAACATCCGGAGGAGGTGGTGGTCGTTGGCGGTCATATCGATTCGTGGGATGTTGGCCAGGGAGCTCAGGACGACGGTGGTAATTGCATAGCGGCCTGGGAGGTCCTCAGGGCCATCAAGAAACTGGGCATCCAACCGCGGAGAACCATCCGGCTGGTCCTGTGGACCAACGAGGAAAACGGCACCGCCGGCGCCAGGGGCTACCGCGATGCCCATCGGGAGGAACTGGCCACTCATGTCGCGGCCATCGAATCCGATAGCGGGGTGTTTTCTCCCTCGGGTTATGGCTTTACCGGCAGTGAAGCCGGCGGACGGGTGATCCGTTCCATCACCCAATTCCTGGCGACCTTGAACGGTGCAGGAGAGTTCGCGCTGGGGGCCGGCGAGACGGACATCGCCCCCCTGATCGAGGGCGGCGTTCCCCAACTGGGACTCCGACTGAAGCCGAATCACTACTTCTGGTACCATCACACCCCAGCCGACACGGTCGATAAGGTCGATCCGTCCGATCTGCAGCAGGTCGGGGGCACGCTGGCCGTCATGACCTACCTGCTCGCCGATTTGCCGGACCGGTTGCCCCGGTAATCAGCGACACCCTCCCTATCTGTCCCGCTCGAGAAGGTAGCGAGCCAGCGCTTCGAGGGCGGTGGCCCGACCCTTGAAAACATCGAGCGAAGCAAACGCCTTCCGGGTCAGGTCAGCGGCGATCTTTTTCGATTTCTCCAGTCCCACCAGCCGGGGATAGGTGGCCTTTTGCGCGTCGACATCCTTCCCGGCCGTTTTTCCGAGAACTGCGGAGGACTGCGTGACGTCAAGGATGTCGTCGATCACCTGGAAAGCGAGTCCGACATGGGTTCCAAAATCGGTGAGGGCGGCCAGTTGCTTGGGGGTGCAGTTGGCGCTCATGCCTCCGAATCGCACCGAGGCACACAGCAGGGCGCTGGTCTTGCGCTCATGGATGTAACGCAGTTGAGACACCGGGATATCCTGGCCTTCGGCTTCAAGATCGGCCACCTGGCCGGCAATCAGTTGGCGCGAACCGCTGGCGACCGCCAGTTCAAGAATCAGATCCCGGTGGGAATAGCGCGGCCAGCTCTTGGCACCGGCAACCATTTCGAAGGCGAGAGTCAGAAGCGCGTCGCCCGCCAGAACGGCGATGCCTTCCCCGTAGACCTTGTGGTTGGTCGGTTTTCCCCGGCGAAAATCGTCGTCATCCATGGCCGGAAGGTCGTCGTGGATCAACGAATAGGTGTGGATGCACTCGACCGCGCACGCCAGCGGAAGCGCGGGTTCATCCGTTCCGCCACAGGCTTCAGCGGCCGCAAGGACCAGAGCCGGACGCATCCGCTTTCCACCGGCAAAGATGGAATAGCGCATCGCCTGATGGATGGTCGCCGGCTTGGCTGAGGCTTTGGGCATCAGTTGATGAAGTGAACGGTCCACCCGGCTGGTTTTGTCGGTCAGCCATTGGGAAAGGTCGAAGGATGACGGGGCCATCGGCCCATCCTGATCAAGATTTCGCCCGATGGCCAAGCCAGAACCACAGGGGATGGCTTGGTTTGAGGTCCCCAGGTTCATCCCGGAACCACCAACCGTTGGAAATGGCGGAAAGGCGCGCTGTTGTTGCTCCATCGCAATGTCGGTCGCCCGTGGTCGATTCACTGGCCAACTGGCCGGATAAGTCTTTTCGGTTCAGGTTGTGCTGTTTTACGGTCATCTTCTTGAGCAAGAAGTCCCCGCGCATCGCTGAATTGCTGGCCGATCTTCCCGCCAGTGGGTACGACCCCCACTACCTCGGTTACTTTGTCTGCTTCAATCGACAGCTGTTCTTTGAGGCGCACGACGTCCTGGAACAGTTGTGGCTGGCGGGCGGCAAGACCGCTCCCAATTATGCCTTTTTCAAGGGTCTCATTCAGTTGGCCGGTGCCTATGTTCATCTTCAGAAGGGGCGTTTGCGTCCGGCAGTGGCTCTTTTCCGCCTGGCGGAGGCCAATCTGTCCCTCTACCCGCAGGTCCACGGAGGATTGGAGCTTCGGGATGTTCTGACCCTGGTCCATCAGTGGCGCGATGCGGTCGAGGCAGGCGAATTCAGCGTCAACCCTCTGGAGACCCAACCCGCCCCGCAGTTGCTTCTGGATGGGATGGCCTTTCGCTGACGTCCTGAACGACCGACCGGAATGATACCGTTCGTCGACTCCCTTTCGCGCCACGCCGATTGGGGGCGGCCATCCGTACCGTTTGGGGGGGGGCACATGCCCATGGATGAAAACTTGCTCCCACCCTCGAACTGGTCAATAAATCGCGGGAGGTGAGGCAAACCAAACGCAAACAGGAGAATGGGCACCCCCTCCATGAGTCTCCGGCCATTGTTCGTGGCGGTCTCCTCCCATTGAGTTCGTCCCTTTTTTCTTTTCGTGAGGATGGAGAAATCGAGATGTCCGGGGATGCGCTCCTGGTGGAGAAACAATCCACCTCACCCGTATCAGCACCCCGGCTTGCGTATCGTGATGATGAGGGCCGTGTCTGCATCTATCAGGGTGATTCGCTGGACCTGCTCGATGCGCTGGCCGCCCAATATCCTCAGGGTCGATTTGACTGTATTTTTGCTGATCCGCCCTACTTCCTGTCCAACGGGGGAGTGACGTGCCACAGCGGCAGGAGGGTCGCGGTGGACAAGGGCGACTGGGACAAATCCCGAAGCCCGGAACTCAATCATGAGTTCAACCTGGAATGGCTTCGCCGGTGTCAGCGTGTTCTCAAGCCCGACGGTACCATCTGGATCAGCGGTACGCTGCACGTAATCTTCTCCATCGGCCATGCCCTGCAGCAGTTGGGATTTAAGATTTTAAACAACATTACCTGGGAAAAGCCCAATCCACCCCCCAATCTCTCGTGCCGTTATTTCACCCATTCCACCGAGACGGTGTTGTGGGCGGCAAAGACCGAGAAAAGCCGCCACGTGTTCAACTACGACCTCATGCGGCAGACCAACGGGGGCAGGCAGATGAAGACCGTCTGGACCATGACCGCACCCGGTGCCGATGAGAAGGCACAGGGCAAACATCCGACCCAAAAGCCGATCGCATTGGTCGAGCGTTGCCTGCTCGCTTCAACGAAAGAGGGCGATCTCGTGCTGGACCCATTTCTGGGCGGAGGCACCACGGCGCTGGCGGCCATGCGCCACGGGAGGCGCTGTGTGGGCATTGAGTCCGACCCGGGGCATGTTGCCCTCTCCATTGCCCGAGTGAAGGCGGGTGTGCCTACCCGATGATGAGGCTGAAAATGGACCGCAGAGGCCTCAGAGGACACAGAGGAAGAGGAATCAGGCCATGGGCGGTCTCTGAAAGGTTCGAACCACGGGGGTCAACGTCGATGGGGGGATCTGCGGGCTCGCTCCGGATGCAAGTTCCTCCGAAGGAGGAACATCCAACGGCGGGACGCGCTCCAGCAAGTCGCTGATCGAATCCGGGGCGGCTGGAATTGAACAAGGCGCCCGGTACAGAGGTAGACCAGCAAAGTTACGGAATCCTTCAATGGCGCGTCGGAACGTCTGGATTTCTGTTGATCTCAAATTCGCACCCCAATTGCGATCACGCCCTCGCGAGGTCGGTCACCTCCAGCAAGCGCCACTTCCCTGGCTCCAGGTCGCCCAGTTCAATTTCCCCAAACCGGGACCGATGGAGTCGCGTAACCGTGCGACCGGTGACCCCGAACATCCGTTTCACCTGGTGAAATCGGCCCTCCGTCAATTCCAGGCGGGCCTGATGGACATCGAGGATTTGCAATCGCGCGGGAGCGCAGGGGGAATCTTCACCCGGGAGTTGCAAGGTTCCGCTCGCAAACAAGGGAATCAGTGACTCGTCGAGAGGCGCGTCGACGGTCACCTCGTAAACCTTGGGAACCTTGTGCCGGGGCGAAGTCCAGCGTTGGATGAGATCCCCCAGATCGGTCAGGAGAAGGACACCGGTGGTATCCTGGTCCAGACGTCCGATGCTGTTGATCGCGGGATTTCGACGTTGCCATCGCTCCGGCAACAGGTCGTAGATGCTGGGTCCCTCTGACGCTTGATGGGAACAGACCCGTCCTGCCGGTTTGTTCAGGAGCACCAAAAGTCCGTGGGGTCCCTCCAGGGCCTCGCCATCCACCGTCACGTCACCGGCAGCGGCCCGTTGATCCACCGAATCGGCCCGCAGGGCCGCCACCTGCACCCGTCCGTCACGCACCCAGCTGCGAGCCTCGCGCCGGCTGCAATATCCGCACCGCGAAAGCCATTGATCGATTCGAGACGTTTGCGCCATCCCAGCCGGATAGTTCAGTGCATGGAATTTGTCCACCACATCAGCAGGGCGAGCAGGGCCGCGAAAATCGCCCCCGCCAGGATGGCGGCCAGCAGCTGTTTTCGGTGTTTGCGACGATTGCCGGGCCCCTGCCCAGGAAGCAGGTAGTAGCGCTTTTCCTCAGGTGTCTTCGTTTTAAAGCCGAACATACGGGCAGACGGAATGATGCGGACCGATGGTGTGTCCAGCCGGTGGCGGGTCCGCGAGCTCTCAAACCTTGAACCATCCGGATTTGAAACAGGTATGGACAGTTCAGTCGGAGGAAGGCAACAAGTAATTCATCGGGGTGCTTTTTTGCGTGACCTTTGTCCGACTCTGCGACAGAAGAAACGTCATCGCCTCTCCAACTTCCACCCCCGCTCCCACCGGATTCACCCGTCTGGCCTCGATCGATGCCTACCGGGGTTTCGTGATGTTCCTCATGATGGGCGAAGTCCTTAATTTTTGCAGGGTGGCCGAGGCGTTGGCCGTCCCGGGACTCTGGGGCTTTTTGTGTCTCCATCAATCCCATGTCGATTGGACCGGTTGTGTCCTCCACGACATGATTCAGCCGTCCTTTTCCTTTCTGGTCGGAGTTGCCCTGCCATTTTCCATTGCCAGTCGCCGGGCCAAGGGTCAGACCTTTTCGGGATTGGTGGGACACGCGGCATTTCGGGCTCTCGGCCTCATTCTGCTCGGTGTCTGGCTCCGGTCGACCCATTCGACCCAAACCCGATGGACCTTTGAGGACACCCTTTCCCAAATTGGCCTGGGTTACCTGTTCCTGTTTTCACTCGGTTTTCTGCCCCGTAAGGTGCAATGGGCCGCGTTCGTGGGAATCCTTGCGGGGTATTGGGCTCTTTTTGCCCTGTGGCCGCTCCCGGGGCCGGACTTCGATTATGCCCGGGTGGATGTTTCAGCGGACTGGCTGCGGGAGCATGGGCTTACCGGTTTTGCCGCTCACTGGCAAAAAAACAGCAACGCCGCCTGGGCGTTCGACACCTGGTTTTTAAACCTGTTTTCCAGGGTCAAACCGTTTGTGGCCAATGACGGCGGCTATTCGACCCTGAGTTTTATTCCGACTCTCGGAACCATGGTTTTGGGATTGCTGGCCGGCGGAGTGCTTCGGTCGCCTTCGACGCCGGCCCAAAAGCTGAAGTGGCTTTTCATCGCGGGAACGGTGGCGCTGGCGGCGGGTTGGTTGTTGGGGGCGCTGGGGATTTGTCCCATCGTCAAACGGATCTGGACCCCCAGCTGGGTCCTGTTCAGCGGAGGCTGGTGCCTTTTCCTGCTGGGCGGTTTTTACGCCGGCATCGATGTCGTTCAAAAGCCCGGCTGGTCCTTTCCGCTCCGGGTGGTGGGAATGAATTCCATTGCCGCCTATCTGATCGCCCATTTGTTTGAAGGCTTCATTGCCCGGGACCTCCAAATCCATCTGGGGAAGGGGATATTTCAAGTGTGGGGTGCCACCTATGAACCCTTCCTGCATGGCGTTGCCATCCTGGCGATGTACTGGCTGCTGCTCCTCTGGCTCTACCGGAGAAAGATTTTCCTCCGCCTCTGACGGGTTCGATACGGGCGATGGCTATGGCTTGCCTTTCCGTCCGGATAAGACCAGACTCGAAGTGTGAAGAAGGACGTCGTGTCAGTGCAGATTCGGGGGCTTTTGCCGGCACAAGGCGGCTGCGCTCTCTTCGTCGGCAACGAGGACAAAATCTTCGTCATCCAGGTCGAACACAACATGGGGGCCGTGATCGGCATGGCCTTGCGCGGGGTGCAGCATGAACGGCCCCTGACCCACGAGCTCGTCGGACGTGTCTTCAGCGGTTTTGGCATCGAGGTCGACCGGGTTGTCATCACCGAATTGCGCAACCATACCTACTTCGCCCGGCTGTTCCTGCGGCAACAAAATGAACTGGGCTCCAATGTGGTTGAAATTGACGCCCGCCCGAGTGACTGCCTCGCCCTCGCGGCCATGCAGAAACGTCCCATTTTTGTCCGGACCAAGCTGTTCGAAGAGGTCGAAGACATGAGCGAAGTCCTCTCCCAGATCAGTGAAGATGGCGGTGATACCGATCCGGCTTGATGGCGTCCGCCCCAGCGCCGTCGGACGTCAACGGTCCGGTCGTCCTGATCTGCGGTGACGACGAATTCACGGTCAAGCAACGCTCACGTCAGCTCTTCGAACGCTGGCGAACCGATCTCGGGGGTGAGGATCATGAGATCATTGACGCCGCCTGATCCAACGCCTCCCAGGCCCTCGATGCCGTCTCCCGACTGACAGAGGCCCTCAACACCCGATCGTTTTTTGGAGGAGCGAAGGCCGTCTGGTTCAAGGATTGTTCCTTCCTCGGCGAAGATCGGACTTCCAACAGCGCAGCTGTGACCGGTGCCCTCACGGACCTGGCCAAGTCCTTGAAGGAATTTCGATGGGATTCGATCCGGCTCCTCGTTTCATCCAGTAAACCCGACAAACGACGCCTGTTTTTCAAGTGGATGGAGGCGACGGGGCGGGTGGAGTTGTACGCCGCACTTTCAGCGGACGACAAGGATTGGGCCACACGGGCGGAGGGTGAAGTCATCAAAGCCATTCGCGCGGCGGGCAAGGATATCCGGGATGATGCCCTGGCGGAGTGCGTGGCCCGCGTGGGTCCCAACCTTCGGGCGCTCATCAACGAAGTGGAGAAGGTCATCCTCTACGTGGGTGACCGCAAAATCGTGTCGGTCGATGACATCCGCGCCATCACCACCCAGCAAAAGCAGGCCCAGGCCTTTGCCCTGGGAGAAGCCCTGGGGGACCGGGACCTTCCGCGGCTGCTGCGATTACTGGACCGTGAACTGGGAGAGATTCGATCCGGGATTGAAAAGGGAAAATCTGAAATTGGCGTCCTGTACGGGCTGATCAGCAAGGTTCGGGCGTTGCTGGTGTTGCGGGAATTGCGAGACCGATCCCTGCTGAAGCCCGTTTCCGATTACAACGCCTTTCGAGCCCAGGTTGAGCGCATTCCCGCGGGCCAATTGCCTGAAGATCGGCGGTTCAATCCACTGGCGGGACATCCCTATGTGGCGTTTCAGGCTTTCCGCCAGTCCGACAATTATCTCCTCCCGGAACTGACCCGGGCCATGGAACTCCTGCTGGAGGCCAATCTGAAATTGGTGGGGAGTTCCATGGATGAGGGCGCAGTGCTGAGGCAGGCTCTGGTGGAAATTGTCGGGACCCAGCCCCGGGAAAAAGTCCGTCGGCAGGCGGCCTAGGTGTTCATGCGTATGCGTTTTCTCCCCCTCCTCATTCTCTGCCTGGCCGGCGGTGCCTGGGAACTCCCCCTGCAAGCCCAGGCCGTCGTCCTTTATATTTCACCCGGGGGCAGCGACGGGGCCACCGGGCGCACGTCCTCGCGGACCGATGGGCGGGATGGACCGCTCCAGTCCATTCAAAAAGCCATTCTTGTGGCCCGGGCGGCTCGGGAGGAGCGGGGTGAAGCCACGGTGATGATTGAGGTTGCCGAAGGTCGCTACGAGCTCCCCAGCCCCCTCATGATCGGTTCCAAGGATTCAGGTTTGACGATTGCCGCCCGTCCCGGTGCCAGGGTTGAAATCAGTGGGGGCACCCGTATTTCCGGGTGGCAGCGATCCCCGGAGAATCCCAAAGTATGGCAAACCACCCTGCCACAAGTTCGTGCGGGCAGTTGGCGATTCAACCAGCTCTTCGTGGACGGCCACCGCGCCACCCGTGCCCGGACTCCCAACCGGGACTATTTTCAAACCGACGGGCCGCTTTCGTCCGGCAGCAGGGTGACTTTTCCCTATCGGCGGGGAGACCTGTCGTCCGACTGGAGCCGAACCCCCGGGGGGGTGGTCGTGCTCCTCGAGAAATGGACCGACCTGCGTCTTCCCCTTCTGGGTGTCAACGAGGCCACCTGGGTGGCGTCGCTCGGTCCCTTGGGCCTGCCCGATTGGATGGATGAAAAAGCCGTCCGCTATTGGGTGGAAAACATTCCGGAGGCGCTCGATCAACCCGACGAGTGGTATCTGGACCTGGCGACCGGGACTCTGAAGTATTTCGCCCCCAACGGCTGGGATCCGAATCAGTCGGTGGTGACCGCTCCCCGGTTGCAGGAATTGGTCCGGGTGTCCGGGGATGCCAAGGCATCGGTCCGCAATCCGGCCTCACGGGTGGTCTTTCGCGGCCTTCGATTCACGGAATGTGATTACGAACTGCCCACCCAGGGATTGGTTTCCCAGCAGACAGCCGTTCCCATCCATGGCGCGGTGGTCATTGAAAACGCCATCGACGGAACCATTCAAAACTGCCTGTTCGAAAATCTGGGAGGCTATGGGGTGGAACTCGGCATCGGTGCCAGGGCATGGGTGATTGCCGGCAACCGGATGCGTTCCCTGGGTGCCGGGGGAATCCGGGTCGGGGATCCCCATCATCCGCTCCCGAAAGCCGACGACCTTTGTGATAGTCACCGGATTTCTGACAACGATTTGGGCGAGTTGGGACGAATCTTCGCCCCGGCATCAGGAATTGTGGTGTATCAGAGTGGAAAAAATCGAATCCGGCATAATTGGATTCATGACCTGTACTACACCGGGATATCGGTGGGATGGACCTGGGGCTATTCTGAGTCGGCTTGTCGGGACAACCTGGTAGAGTTCAATCTGGTGGAGAACGTGGGGCAGGGGAAGTTGACCGACATGGGCGGCATTTACACCCTGGGCCCTCAACCGGGGACCCTGATTCGCAACAATCTGTTTCGAGACATCCAGAGCCACGATTACGGGGGCTGGGGGCTTTATACGGACGAAGGCAGCAGCGGCATCATCCTCGAAAACAACGTGGTCTATCGCTGCAAGAGCGCCGGATTTCACCAGCATTATGGTCGGGACAACGTGGTGCGAAACAACCTCTTCGCCTTCAATCACGACTTCCAATTGATGCGTACCAGGGCCGAGGATCACCGCTCCTTTCTGTTCACTCGCAATGTCGTTGTCTTTGATTCGGGTGAACTTCTGGGCAGCAACTGGACGGGGAGCACGAACCAATTTCGCATGGAGGGGAACCTCTATTGGGACAAGCGTCTGGGAACCCGGGCCGAAGAAATGAGATTCGGAGGCCAGAGCTGGAAGGAATGGCGGCAGTCGGGGCAG
>CAIPFS010000668.1 GCA_903864375.1 uncultured Verrucomicrobiota bacterium | reverse complement strand
GGCAGCGCGGTCTGCGACCAGGCTGTGCCAGCACCCGCCACCGTCAGCGCGGCGAGGACTGCATTTTTTAGGATACGGTTTAGTGTCATGGTTTGTGTACTAGGTTTGCAGGGTCAATATCCACCCCCCGACAGGTGTCACCAGCCATCGGAAAGTGTAGAATTGTCGGGGTTTCCCCCGGCCATCGCTTTCCCAGGAAAAATATCCGATCCGAGTTGACGCGGTCACGCATGAACTCTTCGGAAACCTGTCCCTGAACCTGGGAAACGAGTGCCGAAGACCTTAGGGGCCTCGCTTTGAAGGCGCCAGCGATGGTACACGTTGGCAGGTGAAGACTGTGTGAACGCGATACAAGACCGTAACAAAAGACTCTGATCACACCTCTTTCGCCGACACGTTTGCCAGATGGGGTTCGGAGCAGGAGACTGGAATCGGTTTTTTGTACTGCGCCGGCTTACGTGGCGGACGTCAGTCGTCGGAGGTATTCCCAGGTGAAAATTCCGGTGGCATGGCCGTCGGCCCAGACCGGCTGGAGGCCGTAGCCGCCCACCCGATCCAACCGGGCGAGGGAAAAGGAATTGTCCGCGTACGGGCGGGACGGAGCCCGGTAGACATTGCCAAGGATGTCCTGTTCCCCGGCGCAGGTGGCACAGGGGCAGAAGCGCCGGATGGTTTCGAGGGGAATGAACGATTCGTCGCCGTCCGCCCAGCGAATCGCCAGTTCACGGTCAAACGGAGTGATATCCAGGGGCTGCATGAGGGGAAGGCTGGTGGCTGAACCGTTCTGGAGCAAGATCCGGGGTGGTTGTCGGCCTCAAAAACAACTCTAGACACCTTGCCAATAAGCACCTACACTCCTCATCTGGATTAACGGAGAAATTTACCGGGCAGCATTCCGCTTCCCAACACCGGACCCTATGCAAGAAAAGACGAAAACCATCGCGGATTTCCGCACTCACGAATCTGACACCGGCTCGGCCGATGTCCAAATTGCGTTGCTCACTGGTCGGATCAATCACCTGACCGAGCACCTGCAAAAGAATAAAAAAGACCACGCCTCGCGGCGCGGGCTGATCATGATGGTCAGCAAACGCCGCCGATTGCTGGATTATCTTCGAGGTAAGGCTGAACCCCGTTACAAGGCAGTCACGACCAAGTTGAAAATCCGCAAGTAGACTTTCGAGGCCGGGCATCCGCCCGGCTTCACCTTTTAGCCGGACAGGGCCCGCTCTTTCCTTGGGAAAGCATACGGGAAATCGTTGAACGAACGCACACGATTTCCCTCCGGCATTCGATACTGGGTCCACAAGTTGCGTCAAAATTAGAAAGCCCGCCTGGCCGCGGGTAATTTCGATCAGCCCCTCCGCCCGCACTTTCTGGTGCGGAAAATAATCATTCGGAACCGGATGACGGAGAGTTTGAACGAAGTTCCTCGAGGCCAGGGGGCGTCATTGCAAATGCCAGAACAAGTTACCATTCATATTGGTGGCCAGGACATCCTCATTGAGTCCGGTCGCTATGCCCGTCAAGCCGACGG
>CAIPFS010000667.1 GCA_903864375.1 uncultured Verrucomicrobiota bacterium | reverse complement strand
CGCCAGCAGCAACAGGGCGCAGACCTTCCATCTCCAGGACCCGGACCGTGGATGAGTTGTCGTAGGTCCGGTCATTGGCGGGCTATTCGTTCCAGGAAATCCCGTCCCACGCGACGACCCGCTCCAGCAGCTGGACGGTGGTGGCACTAAAGACCGAAAACAAATGCTCCCCTTTTTCCGCTGTCGCGGCAGCGGGTTGGCCGATATAGCCGTCGCGGGAACGTTCCAGGGTGGTCCACGCCCGAAATGCCGGATGAAACGGGGTGGTAGCCGTCGTGGCGGGCAGGTGGGTGTGGGGCCCGACCAGGTGGGGTGCCAGGCGGAGAATCATCGAAGTCTCCCATTCGCAGGCGTGGCCCATTTCCGATTGGAGAAGCTGGGGAGCCGGAGATTGACGGGGATCGGCCAGATGCCAGTAGGTGGCCATCAGGAGCAGGAGATCGTTTCGGTTTCGATGCCGCTGCCGCAATTCGAACAGGGCCTGGCGTCCTGGGACATCGTTGCCACCGTGACCGTTGAGAAAAACAAGGCGGCGGAATCCATGGCTCAGGACATTCTCAGCCAATCCCAACAGGGTATCGAGATAGGTTCGAGGTGGGGCTGAAAGGGTGCCGGGAAAATCGAGGTGATGGTCGGAATTGCCCAACCAAAGGACGGGGGCAAAGACGACCCGATCGGTCAGGCAAAGTTCGGCGCGCCGGACAATTTCGCCGGTCAACAGGCTATCAGTGAAGAGCGGTAGGTGCGGGCCGTGCTGTTCAAGGGCGGCAATCGGGAAAACGATCGGAGTGTGCCGGGGAAGGGAGGAGAAGGTCGTGGAAGCCAGGTCGGAAAGGTACATGACAGGGGTTGGTGTTCCGACAGCGGTATGGTTGTCTACAATCCCTCCGGGGCTCCGTTGGCTGAGACTTCCCGGTGAATTTCCCCGGTGTTGAGGTTCCAGACACTGACGATCCCGCTGTCGTCGGCACCGACTGCCCATTGGCCATCGCGGGTGACAGCCACGGTTTGCAGGTATTCGGGAGCGGCATTCAGGTCCCGGAGCTTTTCCCCGTTGGATTTGACGATCCGTCCGCGACCATTCGCGCCCATGGCGACAAAGTTTGCGGCAAGGCCCATGGGGTGAAGGCCGACGACTTCTTTTCCAAAACCTTCGACATTTCCACGGCGCTCGCCCGTCTTCGGGTCCCAGAGTTTGACCACTCCCTCGGCACCGGCCGTGGCGAGAACGCTGCCGTCGGCCAGCCAGGCAACCCCGATCACGTGATGGGTGTGTCCCTCCAGGGTCAAACGGGGACCGTCTCCTTGAACGGGGGTGATGCGCCCGAATCGATCCGCGCCTCCCGTCGCCAGCCATTCGCCCCGGGGAGAAAAGGCAATCGAGGTGACACAGTCGCTGTGGATGGCTCCAAAATCACGAACGAGTGAACCGTCGGACACTTTCCAAAGCTTCAACTCACCCGCCCGCGAGGGATCGCCTCCACCGGTCGCCAGCAGTTGTCCATTCGGACTGAAGGCGACGGCATTGACGCGATCCACAAATGGACCCGGTGCCCCGGAGGCATCGGCACCTCCTAGGATTCGCTCCAGCGACCAGACCTGCCGGGCGTCGAGGCGAACGACGGCATCGGGTAGGGCTATCAGGAATTCACGGTCAGCAACGCTGGCGGCGGCGAGGATGTTGGTCTGACCCAGGACAACGGGAGCCCCAAGCGTTCGTCCGTCTTCCGATAAGCAAATGGCATGCCCCTGCTCATCGACGGCCAGTACCGCCGAAGCGGATGCGGAAACGGCGAGGGCCCGGGCAACGACGGACGTTGCCCGCTGCATGGCCTCGTTCGCCAACGTCTGTTGGCGTTCCGCCGCCTGGATTCGCGATTTGGCGGCTTCCTCGGCGGTTCCTGCCTCCGCAAGGGCAGTGGAGGCCTTGGACAGATTCTTCTCAGCCAGCGCGACATCCTGAGTACTGCCATCGAGGGCGATTCGCGCCTTGGCCAGCGGCATCGCCTGATCGGTGATGGCTTTTTGGGCGGCTGCCAGACGCTCTTCCGCCTGCTTCTTTCGGGGCGGTAGATCGACTTGTGCCCGGTCGGCCTCGGCTTTTCGCTGTCCCGCGACAAATGCCCGGTTGGCCGTTTCCTCGACGCTTTTGACCACCTGGGTGCGGCTGTCGACCGACTTGTGCTCGGCGGCCTCGGATGCGGTTGTGGACAGGGCCAGCGCTTCCCGGATCCGCTGGGAGGCGGGGTTGGCCTCTCCCGAAGGAAGGCCGGCGGCGAGGCGTTCCAGTTCCGCTTTGAGCCGCGTGGCGACTGCCGCTTCGGCCCGGAGTGTCGCGTCCTGTTCTGCGACCTGGCGTGCCATGGCAATGCCTTCCTGTCGGGCGGCGTCCGCAGCGGCAAAAGCCTTTGCGGTGCGGTCCAATTCCGCGGCAAGCTCATCCCGTTCACGGGTGGCCGCAGCTTCCAAGTCGTGCTGATGGGCCAGCTCCTTTTCCAAATCTGCAACGGCTTTCGAGTGGCCTTCGCGTTTCTCCTTCGCCTTGGTCAGGGTTTCTTCTGAAGCCTTCCTTGAGGCTTCAGCTTCCGTCTTCAGGCCGCTGGCCCGGGCCTGTTCGAGCCGGGAGAGCGCCAATTCGAAATCAGCGCTGGTCTTGAGCATCCGGGGGCCCGGGTCGAGGTTCCATCGGCCAGAGGAATTCGGTTTGTCCCCGAAGGTCACGAGCTGCATGCCCCCATTCGCGAGCGCCACGGCCACCCGATGGTCAATACCACCGGTTTCCAATCGAAGGACCGAACCGTCGATTCGGATTTCCTGGGGCGGATTCGCCGGGTCGATCGGCCAGCGTCGAATCATCCCGCCCGGACCTGATGCGATCACGGATCCGTTACTGCCCGGAGCAGCCACGATGCAGGTGAACAGCTCGGGGCTGCCGCTGAATTCACCCGCGGGCTCCAGGACGGGAGCCTCAGGCGGGCCGACGCGTCGGAAGCGATGAAGGGTGTTGGTCCCGGAAACCGCCACCGCCAGCTGCCGGCCCTCGTCCCACCAGGCCATGGCGGTCACAGGTGTGCCGACGACGAGATTGGTGCTGACCAGGTTGGTCTCAGTGGAGAGCACCTGTACGGCACCATCCCCAAAGGAGAGCGCAATCCATCGACTGTCCGGGGTCCAGGCCAGTCGAACCGTGGCGGGCTCAACGGCGGTGGGAAGTGCCCAATCGAGGAGGGGACCGGCTTTTCCGATTTCCCGGACCTCGACATGTCCCGACGAGGTCAATCGAGCCATTCGGGACCGGTCCGGTGCAAACCAGGCCGCCACGGAGCTGCCGTTGGTCCAGGAGAATCCCGTTCCTGAAAGGGAGGGAGGCTGACGTTTCCAGAGGCGCACTTCACGAAAACCAGCGGCGGCAATCCGGGATTCGTCGGGACTGAAAGCGACGGAACCCACCAGATCGCGTTGGGCCGCTCCGTCCAGAGACGGGTCCTGAAGACGCCCCAGCTGTTTTCCGGTTTGAAGATCGTGAAGATAAATCCGGTTGGCCCGCGCCACCGCAACGGAATGGCCGGACGGTGACAGGGCAATGGCAAAACTCGAAAGCCAGTTCGTGGCGATCGGCTTCCATGCAGGAACGTCCACCTCACCGCCGTCCGAATGTCCTCCCTGGCTGATCCAGAGGGAGATCAATCCAAGTTCGTCGGGAGTCAGATTGCGGGCATTGGCCTTGTTCTCGGCGGGCGGCATGACCAGGTCCTCGACCTGATGCGCCGCCGTTCGCAGCAGCAGGCTTTCGGACGGTTTTCCCGGAGCCATTGCGGGTCCGGTGTCACCACCGCGTACCATGGTCGATGGCGTTTCCAGGTTGAGGCTGCCCTTGGCCCGGGTCTGATTGTGACAGGGCAGACAGTTTGCCTGAAGCAGAGGAAGGATCTCCCGTCGAAAGCTGATGTCGTTGGTCCGGGCAGGGATGACAATGGAGATCGGGGTGGGCAGTCCGCCCAGGGCCGGAGATGCGACCGCCACTAGGAGCATCAACGCCAGGCGTCGGGCCTGGCCGGAGACAAATCGCGAGACTGCGGGGGATGGGGACACTCGGATCATTTCTTTGTCTCCGCCGGTTTGGGAGGGACCGAGAGGACAAAGTGCTGTGACGAAACAGCAATGGTCACGTCCCGCGGTTTTGCCCGCTCCTCAGCTGTCTTCCGCTTTTCCTCGGCCGATTTCCGCCGTTCTTCAGCCTGGGCTTTGCCTTCGGTGGTGGCAGATGCCAGGGCCTGGTCGGCGGCTTTCAGCTCCTGCTCAGCCTCGGCGAGGGCCTCGGGATTGTTCCGGTATTTTCCTGCCACTGTTCCGCTAAGCCAGAGCCGATGGGTCCCCGGGGGGATTCCCAACTCCCCGGCATTCCACTCTTGGGAGGCGTGGGTCGCCTTGTCGGGAATGTTCAATTCCCTGGCTTTTTCAATTCCCGGAGCGCCCTGCAGTTTCAGGTTGAAGGTGCCGGTAAATTCACCCTTCCGCACCACGTCCACCTGGAGGGTGAACTTTCCATCGGTGGCGGCGTCGACCTTAAGATCGTTCGAAAGTTGGATGACGATCGGTGCCGATTCGGCATCAATGACGGAGACGAGCATTTCCCGGTTGAAGCGACTGGCGGCATTCTGGTTGTTGAAGTCGGGCACCTGCCATACCGCCGAGCCCGATAACGCGAGGTGACTCAAGAGGTGGTCTCCCGCCTTTCCACGACCCTCCAGCTTCACTCGTCCCACGCCCCTCGCCTCGGGGGATGCCGTCAGGAGAACGGTGGCGGAGCTTTCTCCGGCCCGAACGCTCGCGGGCCCGTTCGTGACACCGGCTGGGAGGCCGGAGACGGACAACTCGATTTCCCCGCCAAAACCGTTCCGTCGAAACGCAGCCACGTGAAGGGCGGTGGTCTGTCCACGGCGCAAGGTCAACGGCATCACCTGAATGGATCGATCATCACCGGCCCGGGGAGGCGGTGCAGCCAGGGCCACCAGTTGAAAATCGGGGGATTCCCGATGAAGGCTGAGGCGAAAGGGAAGGTGGGCCTGCGAATCCCCCGGGTGGAACAGGTCGCGCACCAACACCCGATAGGTGCCTGTTTCCGGGGCTTCCCATCTCAATGCCGCGTCGCGATGCGCCGTGTTAAACTCCCGGTCGCCCAGATTGAGCTCTGTATCGCCAAATTCAGCCAGGTCGGAGTATTGGGGTGGTCCGGAAGGCTCTTGCGGAGGCTGCTCTCGTTGGATGAGCCCATGGGGATCGCACGGTTGCCCCAACCGGTCCGCATAGATCTCGAACCACAGGACGTCCCCTTTGTTTGCCTTGAAGCGCGCACCCGCTGGATGTCCGCGCGAGGGGAAGAGGCCCGAGACCTCACAGGGGGGAGTGACCTCGGCCGGTTCGGATCCAGAAGAGACTGCCACCGGAAGATCGGTTCGAGTAAAGAGAATCGGGTTGGAGTGAGCCAGGGGGTCGGAGGGGCTTTGCCACTGCCACAGGAACGCCTCATCGGCAAGGACGGCGGATCCAGGCCGACGCAAGACCTGAGCCCAATCCCCGGTCCCGGCATTGAGCTCCGGGGGAACGAGGTCCACCTCGCACTGTTCCAGCGGCACGCCATCGGCGCCCTTCAGACCGGAGAGAGAACCACCGGGAAGGGCTCTGCCCAAGAGTTTGACGTGATTGGTGATTCCCTGGGTCAGCACGTTGGGGATGGCGAAATCAAGCCAGGGTCCACGGTGGAGCGTGAGTTGGTAAAAATAGTCTTCACCTCCGCGATAGAGGCTGTCGTTCACCTGAAGCAGGAAGCTGCCCTGAACCGGCGCCTTGAAGTCCAACAGGGAACGGCGTCGGACCCGGGCCAGTTCCTTTCCCTCCGGTGAAAAGAGGGCGAGATCCGGAACCAATTTGGAATCCACGTCGTGATCGGTGACTTCGAACAGCAGCCGCTCGCCTGCGGCGGCCTCCACTCGAAACCAGGACGCGGCATTTGCCTGCGCCCGGGCATGGACCCTTCCACCAGGGGGCAGGGGGATGGCGGATTCCCGGGTCGTGTTGGTGGCGGAAGCGATCAGGTTCGGACCTGGACGAAGGGAAAAGGTTCGTGGGTTGGAGAGGCCAAAGCGGCCCAGGAACCGGACGTCCAAAAATCCCTCTGGCACTTCTGCGGGAACCACGACCTGGAATTGCCGGGGAGATCCGGACTTGAGGGTGGCTGTCACCCGGGCGTCGGAAAAAAGAAGGGCGACCGGGTCGTCCAGGTCGGTGCCGGAAACGGTCACCTCATTCGTCGATCCGATCGCTGCTCCGGTCGGAAAAATCCAGTGGAGGCGGGCCAGAGGCAGCTCGGCTGCCCATGACTGGAGCGACAGGAAGGTCGCTGCGTGGATCACACCCAGAAAGGCTCTCCGCATCGGTCAATGATTGAAAAGGAACTCTTTGGAATTGAGCAGGGCCCAGACCGTGTCTTCCCAGGCTTCCCGTCGGGCTTTGGTCCGGTTGACCTCGGTTTCGGACGAATCCTTGCCCTCCGGGGCGGTACTCACCCGGCGAGCCAGATAATCTTTGAAGACAGTGATTTCAGCGGAATCGGGTGATCGGGCGAAGGCCATCTGATAAAGATCCAGCAGCTTGACGTCATCCGTCCGGGAATCGGAGGCGAGGCGGGCTGCCCGCGACTGGTCCGCACCCAGTTTGGTTTGAATGTCTTTGGAGTTCAGCAGGTGAAGGCTCTGACTGAGGGAGGCGCCCATGCTTCGTTCGCATTCGCAGGCGCTGCTGCCCTCGGGTCGTCCGAAGACGGTCAGAAAGTAACTGCCGGCATTAAAACTGTTATCGGGAAGGCAAACCGCGCGGGTACCCTCCGGCAGCCCTTCGAACTGACTTTGGCTTCCGGTCATGGCATTGACGGAATCGTAGAGGACCTCCGCCGGGAGTCGACGGGGATAGAAACGGGAAAAGTGGTGTCGATCCTTCGCGTTGAAGCTGTTGGGTTCCGAACTCAACTGGTAGGTGGTGCTCTGGGTGATGGTTCGGACCAGGGATTTCAAATCGAATCCACTGGACGAGAAGTGGGCCGCCAGGGCGTCCAGCAATTCCGGATTGATGGGGGGATTCGTGTCCCGCATATCGTCTTCGGGATCAACGAGGCCCCGCCCGAAAAAGTGTTTCCAGTAACGGTTGACCAGTGCCTTGGAAAACCATGGGTTTCTGGCCGACGTCATCCAATCCGCGAGGAACTCCCGCGGATCATCGTCGGGCTTCAATTTGAAGGCCGGCTCCGCGAGGGCCTTGGGTTTCACACTTTGCCCATTCTTTTTATTGGTGGCCTGTGCCTCCCCGCGTCGATGAACAATGATGTCCTCGCCGGGTTGGGTCCCGGGCTTGTAAGAAACCTGGGAAAACGATGCCCCCAGGCTCCAGTAATCGGCCTGACTCCACTTTTCATACGGATGATGATGGCACTGGGCACACTGCATCCGCTGGCCGAGAAAGAGTTGGGAAACGTCCTCCAGCTGGGTCTGCATGGTCCTGACCTGCCGGTACCAGGCAACCGGCGGATTCTCAGAAACATCGCCCGAGGCCGTGAGGATTTCGCGGACCAGCTGATCGTACGGTTTGTTGGAGACCAGACTATCGCGAATCCAGCCATGAAACGCATAGGTGGCGCGGGCCTGACTGGCGTCGGTCCGGCGATTCCGGAGCAAAGCGGCCCATTTGTTGGCAAAATAGTCGGCGTAATCGGTGGAATCGATCAGGCGTTCGATCACGATGTCGCGGCGATGGGCATCCGTGCTGGCGGAAAATTCCCGAACCTCGGTCGGTGTGGGCAGGCGTCCGGCGATATCCAGGGTGACGCGCCGCAGGAAGGTGGCATCGTCGGCCACGGGGCTCGGCGGCATGCCCACTTTGCGCAGTTGTTTGAAGACCAGTTCATCCACGAAATTTCTGGCCGGCGGCAGGGACTCCACCGGGGCCCCGAGGGGAACCGTCGCACGGAATGTCGCCACCTTGCCCTGATAGCGGACCATCACGGCCACCTCTCCCGGTTGATTGAAAACCTTGATTCGTCCGTTGGAATCCGTCGCCGCCATGTCCTTGTCGTTGGCCTCGAACAGCGCGCTTCGCGTCACGTCCTCGGTCGAGCCGTCGGAATACACGGCGGTCACCACCAGCTGTTGCTCGCTTTCGAGCGCGAGGGTTCGTTCTGTTGGGAAAACCTTCACGTCGGTCACCGTCGGTGCCTGCGGGCTGCCCTTGGGCATTCCCTGCGCCACCCAGCGGACCAACCGGTCATAGTCCTCGGACCCAGGCTCGAGCCGTCGTCCTCCGCCATGGGGCAATTGCGCTGTTCCCTTGGTGATCAGCAAACTCCGGGGTGGGTCCGCCGGAAACAGGCGCCGTCCGTGGGCTTCACGGACGAGATGCTCGTAATCCTCGTCCGGCTCAAAGCCCAGCAACGAGAGCCGGAATCCGTTCTGCCCGGCGGCCTTGCCGTGGCATCCGCCACCGTTGCAACCATTCTTGGTAAAGATCGGGACAATCTGGTTGGCAAAATGGATGGGGGCCGACTCCTCGGAATGGACGACCTGAACCGGAAACTCCGCCACGGCTCCGTTGGTGGTGGTCGCGCGAAGGAGGGTGGAACCGTCGGCCAGGGGGAAGAGGCGTCCCGTCGGGTCCACGCGAACGATGCCCTCTGGGGTCGAGGTCCAGCGGACGGTGCGGGTGACATCGCGCTGGCCGTCGGCCGTTGCGAGGACCTGTCGGCGGGCATCCCGTGAAACCAGGGTCAGATTGGTCGCCCCTTCCAGGAATTCAATGGCCAGGGATTCGGCGAAACTGTGCTGCGACCCGGCAGTCAACACCAGGCAGAGGAAGAAATGCCATTGGGCGAAGCGAAATGGCCACCTGTTGATTCCGGATTTCATCCCACCAGTTCCTTCATGGGTTGACATCCATCGGGGACGAGGAATTGAGGGCGACCCGTCAAATCCGGGATGGTGACCTGATTGACATCAATTCCGAGATTCTTATAGAGGGTGGCAAACACCTCGCCAAATTGAACGGGGCGTTCTGACGGTTCACCGCCGAGACGGTCGGTGGCGCCGATGACCTGTCCCACCTTCATGCCTCCGCCTGCGAGCACGGCACAGTTGGCGCGGGGCCAGTGGTCCCGCCCGCCGTCTTTGTTGATGGTTGGCGACCGCCCAAACTCGCCCCAGGTGACCACGCTGACATCCCGATCGAGGCCCCGGTCGTGAAGGTCTTCGATCAACGCACTCAGCGCCTGGTCCAGCAGTGGGAGGTCATTCCGGGCATTGCCAAAATTATTGCCATGATAATCCCAGAACCCGTAGGCAACGGTCACGAACCGGGCCCCCGCCTCAACCAGTCGTCGGGCGACCAGGAACTGTTCATTGAGCATGGGGGCGGCATCGCCGTGCACCTTGGCGTCCCCTTTTCCGTACCGTTCCCGCAGGGCGGCCGATTCCTTTTCCACATTGAGCGCCTCCAGCAGGCGGCTGGAGGTCAGCATCCCGAACGCCTGCTGATTGAATCCGTCCAGGCCGGTCATCAGGCCGCTGGAATCGACCTCCCGCCGAAAACGGTCAAAGGATGCGAGCAAGGCCCGACGGTCCGCCAGTCGTTCGGTGGTGATCCCATTGAGGACCATGTCCGATTTTGCATCGGCGGCCGGTCGGAAGGCGTCATGCGACACGCCGGCGAATCCTGCGGTGGCAGCATTATAAGGACGATGTTGCATCCGGGGTTCCAGACCGACAAAGGCTGGAACGGCAGGGTCGGAGGGACCCAGGACCCGCGAAACACACGATCCGAGATTCGGCCAGCCTCCGGGCGGCTGATTGCCCTTGCGCCGACCGGTCTGGCACATGAAATCGGAGTGGTCATCCACGGCGTCGCTAATCGAGCGGATCACTGCATAGTGTTGAGCGCATTTCGCGAGACGCGGCAGGTGCTCGCAAATCTGGAATCCGGTCAACGATGTCGGAATGGCTTTGAATTCACCCCGAATTTCGGCCGGCGCATCGGGTTTCAGGTCAAACGTGTCCTGATGGGGAGGTCCGCCCGGAAGATATATCATGATCACGGCTTTGTGGCCCGACCGAAGCCCCGAGCCTGACTCCGCCCGCAAAAGATCCGGGAGTGCCATTCCCCCCATCCCAAGCGCACCGATTCGAAGAAAGTTACGACGCGAAAGTCCGTCACAGAATCGACGGGAAGGTCCGGGAATGGTGAGCATGAGGAAACGTCAGCTAATCAATTCTTTCATCGGCTGCACCCCCGGGTCCACCAGGAACTGGGGTCTTCCGGTCAGGTCAGGGACGGTGACCTTGTTCACGTCCAGTCCGAGGGCGTGATAGAGGGTGGCATGGACTTCACCAAAGGTGGTTGGTCGTGATGCCGCCTCGCCACCGAGACGGTCGGTGGAGCCGATCACCTGGCCATGTTTCAAGCCGCCGCCGGCGAGCAGGGCACAGCTGACCCGTGGCCAATGGTCCCGTCCTGCATCCTTGTTGATGGTGGGACTGCGACCGAATTCGCCCGCCACCATCACCGAGACGTCCCGGTCCAGTCCACGTTCGTGGAGGTCGGTGATCAAGGCGCTCAACCCCTGATCGAGGAGGGGAAGGTCCTGGCGCAGGGCACCGAAATTATCGCCATGATGGTCCCACCGGCTGAAAGCGAGGGTGACACAACGGGCACCGGCTTCGACCAGGCGTCGCGCGACAAGGAAATGTTCCATCAGCTTGGGGCCCCCATCATCCCGGTTGCGCGGATCCCCCTTTCCATAGCGTTCGACCACCTTGGGGTCTTCATTGCGAATATCGAGGGCCGAGACCAGCCGGCTCGAGGTCAGAATCCCGAATGCCTGCTGGGTGTAGGCATCGAGCCCGGCCATTTGTCCACTGGAGTCCACCGTTCTCCGGAACGTGTCGAGGGAACTGAGCAAGGCCCGGCGATCGGATAAACGGTCCAGAGTGATGCCGTTCAAAATCATGTCGTCCTTGCCGCCGCCCTTGTTGATTTCGAACGGAGCGAACGCAGTACCGAGATATCCAGCCGGGCCGCTGTCCGCCCATTCGGGATGGCCCATCTTCGGAGCCAGTCCCACTGATGCGGGAACCGCGGGATCCCCGGACCCTTGTAACCGGGCCAGCAGGGAACCCATGGACGGCCAGCCGCCGGGGGGTTGGTTCCGATTCAGTCGACCCGTGTAGGTTTGGAAGGCCTCATGCCGGTCTTCCATGCCCACCATCGAACGGATCAGGGTGCACTTGTCCATGATCCGCGCCAGCCGGGGCAGGTGTTCGCAAATCTGGATGCCCGGAACGTTCGTGGAGATCGGGTTGAATTCACCCCGTATTTCCGCGGGTGCATCCCGCTTCAGGTCGAACATGTCCTGGTGGCTTGGCCCACCGGGTAGAAAGACCATGATGACCGCCTTATGACGGCTGCCAGCCGTTCCCTGACCGGACAACCCGGCGGAGGCTGCTTCGGCCTGCAACAGGCGTGGCAGCGCCAGCCCGCCAAGACCCAAGGCTCCGATGCGGAGAAACCCGCGTCGCGATATCCCATCACAGAATCCGCATTCGGTGGATCGAGGTCCAAGGATGGTCAACATGGGTGAAAAGGCTCTTTCTCCAAGGACAACCGAACCTGTGGGAATGTCAACCGGTAATCGATGTGAATTCCGGAGCAAAATCCCCCCACAGAAACCGGTTTCCCCGAACTCCCTCTTGGAGGCGGTTTTTACGTGTGAAATTCGAACGAAAACGGGACTTGGCGAAAACCATGCCCGGATGGCACCGTCCCGTCATGAATTCCCCAGTTACTCTTCGCAGGGCGCGACCGTTCGCCGCGCTGATTTGTTTCTCGGCATGGCTGTTGGGAACCTGGGCCATGGCTCGGGGCAGTGCTTTCCCGATTCCGCAGCCGGGGGGCACCGTCACCGGGACATTCTCCAATGTCCGCTTTCAAACCAATCGGCTTTCGTACCTTCTCTATCTTCCGAAGGAGTATTCCGCCGAATCGACTCAACGCTTTCCGTTGGTCCTCTTTCTCCACGGCTCGGGTGAACGCGGGACCAATGTGCAATTAGTCGCCGTCCACGGACCACCCAAACAGACACGTGAGGGCAAGACGTTTCCATTTGTCCTCGTCTCACCCCAGTGTCCGCCGGACCAGCGGTGGGAGCCCGCGGTCCTCGCGGCACTCCTGGATGAAGTCGAGAAGGGAGTTCGCATTGATACCCACCGGGAATACGTCACTGGTTTGAGCATGGGGGGATATGGATCCTGGGCTCTGGCTGCCCATTATCCGGAGCGGTTCGCGGCAATTGCGCCCATCTGCGGTGGTGGGGAGCGTATTGACCTCATTCTGGGAGGTAAAAAGGCGGCGGCCATGAAGACTCTGGGAATTTGGGCATTTCACGGTGCCAAGGATTCGGTGGTTCCGCTCGGGGAGAGTCAGCGCATGGTCTCGGCCTACGAAAAATTGGGGAATGCTGATGTCAAACTGACCGTTTATCCGGAGGCGGACCATGACTCGTGGACCCAGGCCTACAATGAGCCGGAATTTTATTCCTGGTTGTTGGCGCACCATCGCTAGCGCGGGTTTTCAAAATGGCGTTGTCTGTTCTGGCGAGCAGGCAGGGCCAATGGATTTTGAAGACTCGGCCCGGTTTTCGTGACAACTCGCCCCCGATTTTCTTGAACCTGAAGTCGGTTGCACATTAAGGTGATTTCACAATGCCGGGGCAAGTGTACGTCAGCAGTGATCCTGTCTGTGGAATCGTGACCGAGGTCCGACTCGAAGACCAGCCGCCCCACCTGGTGGTCCGGTCGGTGGCCTATGACAGTGGATTTCGGGCGGCGGGTTTGAAGGCCGGCGACGAGATCCTTGAACTGGAGGGTCAGTCGCTGACACCACCCCCGGGAATCCGGTCGGGAGGGTGGGAACCCCAGTTGCCGGGACAATATCAGGAGGCGGATCGGTGGCGGGCGCTGGGTCGAACAGAAGGTGATTTCGTCGAGTTGACCGTGCGCAGAAAGGCACCCGGGCAGGGCT
>CAIPFS010000666.1 GCA_903864375.1 uncultured Verrucomicrobiota bacterium | reverse complement strand
CTTGGGGACCGGATCGCCTGGTTTGAGAGCCGGGGCAAATTGTTGGAGGCCCAGCGAATCAAGATGCGGACCGAGTTTGTCCTCGAGCAATTGCAGGAACTCGGATTTTGCTCCGGCATCGAGAACTACTCCCGGCATATCGCCTCCCGACCTCCCGGGTCGCGCCCAGGCACGTTGCTGGACTTTTTCCCCCAGGATTACCTGCTCGTCGTGGATGAATCCCACGTGACGCTTCCCCAGGTGGGTGGCATGTACGCGGGCGACATGGCCCGAAAGACGGTTCTCGTCGAGCACGGGTTCCGGCTCCCGAGTGCCCTGGACAATCGCCCCCTCAATTTTGAGGAGTTTCGAGCACTGGTCGGTCAGGCGATCCATGTCAGCGCCACGCCAGGACCGATGGAAATGGAGTGGGCGGGACCCTCCCACGTCGCCGAGCAGATCGTTCGCCCGACCGGACTGATCGACCCGGAGATCGAAATCAAGCCGTTGAAAGGGCAGATCGACGATCTGCTCGAACAGTGCCGGCTTCGGTTGGATAAAAAGGAGCGGACATTGGTCACCACCCTGACCAAACGGACCGCCGAGGAACTGACCGATTACCTGCGGGACCTGGGAATTCAGGTCCGCTACCTGCACAGTGAGATCGATGCCATTGAGCGGGTGGAGATTCTGCGGGCATTACGGCGGGGTGAGTTTGATGTCCTGGTCGGCATCAATCTGTTGCGGGAAGGATTGGACCTGCCGGAAGTTTCCCTCGTGGCCATTCTGGATGCCGATAAGGAAGGGTACCTTCGCAGCGCCACCAGCCTGATTCAAACGGCGGGCCGCGCCGCACGGCATTTGAATGGCAAGGTCATTTTGTATGCGGACGTGATGACCCAGAGCATCCAGAAATTCCTCGCCGTGTCCGAGTACCGGCGCAAGCGGCAACTGGCCTACAATGCCGCCCACGGGATCACGCCGAGGGGTGTCCAACGCGCGGTCGAGGAGAGTCTTGGAAGTCAGCCGCAGGGCCGGGCTGCAGCTGCACAGGCGCTCAACGAGAGCGTGGAACAACTCGACCTGACGGAGACATTGCGCGAATTGGAGGGCGAGATGGTGGAGGCGGCGAGGTCTCTCCAATTCGAACGGGCGGCCGTGTTGCGGGACCAGATTCGCGAACTCAAGCATCGCCTGACGGGGACCGAATTGAAGAGCCCGGGCACCAACGCCCGGGCCGTCCAGTACGACAAGAAGGCGAAGCGTGGTGGTCGACGGCGTTCGTAATCGATTGCCTGGCCACCGGCCTTCCCGTCGGCTGAGCAGGGGTGCAAACCCGCTCAGCCGGCTGAGGCTCTCTACTTCGCCGCCGTGTGGAAGACCGCTCCCTGGACGAGTGTCTTGCGCCGGTACACTTTGTCCGAGCTGCACACGTACAGGTAGGAGCGATGCGGACCGGCGAAGGCGCAGCTCACCGTGCCCTTGTCCTGCGGACGGGAGATGATGCCTCCCATCCGGCCACCCCCATCAAACATCTGGATTCCGAGGTGGCTGGTGACGTAGCTCCGACCCTCCGAGTCCGTCGTCATGCCATCCCCACCGCTGTCAGCCTTCCCTGCGGGTGTCCGCAACTCCATGTTGCGTTCGCCCCCGCGCAGTTCGCCGGTCGCGGTCACCAGAAAACTCCAGACGTTGGTCCCGCCATATTCGCTGACCAGAACCTGGCGTTGATCGGCGCTGAGAGAAATTCCGTTGGGTTGTCGGATGCCGCGGGCGATGGCGGGGGGATGGGACATGCCCCTGGCGGTGATCGGCACCCGGACGACCTCGCCCGCTCCGGTGTCGGTGAAGTAGATGAAACCGCTTTGGGAAACGATGAGATCGTTTGGCTCAACGTCCACCGCCACATCGGTGATCTCCTTGCTGACCGGATCGATGGCGACGATCTTTTTACGATTATCGGTTCCACCACCCTGTGTGGCCGCATAAAGGCGACCATCGGGTCCGAACTTCAATCCGCTGATTTTGGGGCCCTTTTCAAGCCAGACGGCAGGGGAGCCGTCCGGTCCCACGCGGTACACGACCCCCGCACCGAGGTCGCTGAAGTAGAACGTTCCATCGGCATCACCGCAGGCGGCGTCGGTGAATCCGTAACCCTGGCCCACCAATTCCCAATCCCCGGGCTGTCCGCCATTGGGCAGGACCTTGGACAGGGCTTCGTCTCCCCCGAGATTGTCCCTGGTCAACGGTGCCGGGAGTCCGGCCTCAGGACGCCACAGCCAGCGAAGACTTTCGGGTAGGATGGTGCCTCCGTGACGCCCGCTATGGGTTCCCGTCCCCAGAACAAAATAGAAATCATACCCTTGAAAGGCCAGGGCGCTGGCCATCTCCTGGTTTGCGAGCGGCCAGTTGCCGTGGAGGTTGTTGAGATCGTTGCTGCCGTCCTGAAGGAACATCCGGATGGGCTTCCGCTCCGTCTTTCGAATCCATGAGGGATAAACATTGCCTCCCCGGATATTCACGAAGCTTCCGATTTGGGAGAGAACCTTTCCAAAATGCCGGGGCTGTTCCCACGCGGCGGTGAAGGCGCAGATGCCACCGCTGCTCATCCCCGCAGTGGCCCGAAATTTGGGGTCGGCATTGAGATTCAGATGATAGGTGTTGGTGACAAACGGGAGGAGTTCATCCGTCAGGACCCGGGCATAGGCGTCTCCCAACGAGTCATATT
>CAIPFS010000665.1 GCA_903864375.1 uncultured Verrucomicrobiota bacterium | reverse complement strand
TGATCCAGCAGGGCCAGGGCTTCATCGGGGTGCTTCTCTTTCGCCGCCACCTTGCCCAGATAGAAGTACGGGGCGGGCTCCCACGGCAGTTGGTCCCGGACAACTGACCAGGCCGAGTGCGCCTCCGGCCAGGCCTCTGTATCCTCCAGGAACTTGGCCAGGTTGCCCCGAATCAGAAAATCATCCGGATCGCGATCGAGCGCCGCCTGATAACGGGCCTTTGCCGCCGGCGCTGATTCAGCGGTGCGGCGCGATCGAATGGTCCGCAATTCCCCGCGAAGTCGCTCCATTTCCTCGGCATGATTGAGTTGGGTCGTGAAGGGAGGCTCCGAAAGACGTCGCCCCATGTTGTCCACCACCCGACGCACGTCCCAATCGGTCAGTGCCAGCCTTTCCGAGGCCCGCTCAAAGGAGTCCCAGTTGGTGGCTTTTCCGAATCGTGAAGAAGGCATGGCGGCCTCGACCTGTTCCGCAATGGATCGGGCGATCAGGTAATTGCCCTGAAAATTCAAATGCACATGGTCCTGGAAGAGGTTGCTGCCCGGCACTCCCTCCGGGCTCGCTAGTCGTGCGATCTCCACCGTATCCACCAATCGCGCCGGATACCGGGCTGCGGTGGTGCGGATGATCTCGTTGATCCGGGAATCGGCCCGGAAGGAAAGGCTGTCCAGGTCGCGAGCCCGGGTGAATGCATCATGGGCCGCCACGGCGTTGGTCAACGCCAGCTCGGACTGTCCCAGTTCATAGGACAGGTCCGCCCGGTCGGGTGCCCGTCGAACGGCGGCGGCAAAGGAATCCCTGGCCGCCGGCCAGTTTCCACTGGCTGCGGCTGCTCGTCCGGTGGCTTCGTCGGTCCGAAGAAGTGCGTCGTCGGCGGTTGCAAGGTCGGGATGAGTCGAGGCAAACGGAGCACAATTCTTCAGGTTACTGGCCACCGTGCAGACAATAACCGGCACCTCCGCCCGCTGACCCGCTCTCAGGATGTCGGAAAGGTTGCGTTCGAATGCCTGATACACCTTTTCTTTTCGGGGGTCGGATGGCGGAATCTGAGCTTCCAGAAACATCTTCATTCCACCCCAGGCTGCGGGCTGACCGTTGGTTGGATTGCCACGGGTCATGGAGCCCAGCCACTGAACCAGATGCAACCGTTGCAACGCGAGGTTGACCCGAATCCAGACCAGCGGAGGGACTTTCGGTCCAAGAACGGTTCCGGCCCCAAAGGGTCCGACAAACTCGTTGTTTCCCATGTAGACCACCCACAGGTCCCCCTCGCGACCGGCGCATTCCCGGGCAATGGGCAGGAGGACGTGGGAATTGATCGCCGTCATCGCGGCCGGGACCACTTCAAATCGTTTTCCCGGAAACCGGTCCTCCAGCAGGACCCGGAGGTATCGACCCATTCCAAAGGCTGGTTCCGGATCGCCCAAAGCGGCGGATTCGCCGTAGAGAAAGATCCGGCAGGTATCCGGCCCCTTGCTGGCGGGCAGAACGAGGGGTGAAGGCACCCGCGCCAGCTCCTTCGGAAAAAAGCGCAATCCAAAGTCGGGATTTCCGGACAGCACCCTGCGACCCTGAAGCGTCCGCGATAGGAAGAAGCGGGTGGGATGACCAACCCCTGCGAGTCGGGCCACCCCTTCGGCCAGCAATAGCAAACCGGGGACCACCAGTACGGCCGCCAGCCGGAACCCCCATGGGCGCAGGCGCGAGGAATTCTTTCCAGGTTCCTGAGCGGAAACGGGTTTTGAATCGGGACGCGGGGAAGGGGCGGAGTTTCCGTCCTGAGCCATGACCAAGTTTAGACGGGAAGGCCGCACCCGACACCAAGAATCAGAGCGGTCGGCGTCAATCCTCCTGCCCAAGCCGGGTTTTCCCAATTGCCATTGCCATGCGGTCTCGGGAGAGTTCCCTATATCCCATGTGGCAACTGGCCAAAGAATTTTTCCGTTTCCTGCGGGAAGAAAAGAAGTGGTGGCTGATTCCGCTCATCGGCCTTTTGCTCCTTCTCGCCGCCATGCTGATCTTTGGCACGTCCAGCGTGCTGGCTCCGTTCATGTACCCGTTTCTGTGAGCCTTATCCCATGCGGAAGATTCTAGGCCTGTCCGCCTTTTACCACGATGCCGCAGCGGCGTTGGTGGTCGACGGTGAAATCATTGCCGCCGCCCAGGAGGAACGATTCAGTCGCCGCAAGAATGACGACCGGTTTCCCTCCCAGGCGATTGCCTGGTGCCTGCGGGAGGCAGGATTGACCGAGGCGGACCTCGACGCCGTGGTCTTTTACGACAAGCCGATCCTCAAATTCGTCCGATCGGTCGAGACCTGGTTGACCGTGGCACCTCGCGGTGCCCGCTCGTTCGTTCAGGCATTGCCACAATGGGTGGGTGGACGTTTAAACATCGTCGGAACCGTCCGAGAGGAGCTACCCGGGTTGAGCAATTCGTGTCCGGTTCTGTTCACCACTCATCATCAGGCCCATGCAGCCAGCGCCTTCTATCCGTCCCCATTTGATGAGGCAGCCATCCTGACGGTCGACGGTGTCGGCGAATATGCCACCACCACCATCGCCCGGGGGCATGGAAATGCCATTGAGCTGCTTCAGGAACTCCGCTTCCCCCATTCGCTCGGCCTGTTGTATTCCGCCTTCACCGCCTACTGCGGTTTCCATGTCAATTCCGGTGAATACAAATTGATGGGGCTGGCACCCTATGGCGAGCCGATCTACGCCGACCGGATTCGCGATCAATTGCTGGACCTGAAAGCCGATGGTTCGTTTCGTCTGAACCTCGACTTCTTTTCATTCATGGAGGGTGAATCGATGATCCATCCCCGGTTTCATGACCTTTTTGGCGGTCACCCAAGGCACCCGTCGGAGCCGATCGAAACCCGCCACTTGAATGTTGCCCGCTCCATTCAGACGGTGACCGAGGAAATCCTCCTGCGCCTGGCCCGACAGGCTCGCGCAGTCACCGGCGCGAGGGACCTCTGCATGGCCGGTGGCGTGGCCCTGAATTGTGTCGCCAACGGGCTCATCCTCCGGGAGAAAATCTTTGATCGACTCTGGATTCAACCCGCCGCCGGTGATGCCGGCGCTGCCCTCGGCGCTGCCCTCGCCGCCTGGTATCAGCCGCCGGAAGGGGCACCGCCCACCCGTCGCCCCCAGTCCCCGGATTCCATGAAAGGCGGGGCACTTGGACCGGGAATCATCGATGACGACGTGGAATCGATGTTGAGGGAGAGCGGCGCGGTTGTTCACCGACTGGACGATGCCTCACTCGTCCCGACCGTCGTGCAGTTGCTGGCCGACCAAAAGGTTGTCGGCTGGGTTCAAGGCCGGATGGAATTCGGTCCCCGAGCCCTCGGCAACCGATCCATTCTGGGCGATGCCCGGTCGCCCAGAATGCAGTCGGTCATGAACCTGAAGATCAAATTTCGGGAATCGTTCCGTCCGTTTGCCCCCCTGGTCCTGCTGGAACGAACGGCTGACTATTTTGACCTTACCCAGCCATCCCCGTACATGCTGATCGTGGCCCCCGTGCGACCGGAGCTTCGTCATCCTCCGTCGTCGGGTGCCGCCGGATTGGATCGGGTCCACCATCCCCATTCCACCATTCCTGCCGTCACGCATGTCGATTATTCCGCCCGGATTCAGACCGTCGATTCCCAGACGCACCCGCTGTTGCATCGGTTGTTGACCGGGTTCGAAAAAGTCACCGGCTGCGCCGTCCTGGTGAATACATCCTTCAATATCCGCGGTGAGCCGATCATCTGTACGCCGTCGGATGCCTATCGCTGCTTTCTCAAGACCGAAATGGATGCCCTGGTGGTGGGGCATTGCCTTCTCCTTCGAGCCGATCAACCCCGACAGGTGGTGGAAGGGGCGGACCGGGTCCGGGTGGAAGAATTGGAGCCGGCACCAACCCGGATCGGGGATGGACCCAAACTCCGTGAGCAACCGTCCGAATGGCGCAAGTTCGTGGCCGTCTGGGTGGCCGCTGCAAGCCTGCTCCTGTATTTCCTCCATCGCCGGCATCCATCGACATTTTCTTCCTGGCCTTACCTTCAAGGGATCCTGCTGGCCATCCTGGGCGTTGGAATGCTCCGGCCCCGCTGGTTTCGTCAGCCCTACCGGGCGGTGACCATCGCCACCTATCACGTGGGAAAACCAATCAGTCAGGTGGTCTTGCGGCTCTTTTTTTGGGTGGTGCTGACTCCCTTTGGCTGGATATTGCGGGCTGGCGGCCATGCCCCGCTGCCGCTGCGGCGAGACCCGGCTGCCCCCACCTATTGGGGCACCCCTCCCGCCCCGCGAGGGCTCCACAGACCGGCGTGAAACCGCCGCCTCAATCCAGAGGCCCCTGAAAATCCGCCACTTGTTCCACCAGTTGGTCGATCTCCGAGCGGCACTCCGCGGCGCTCTCGTGCATCCAGTGATTAACCACAATGCTGAACACGGCCCCCTGGCCGGACCGGTTGGTGACATATCCCGCGAGGGCGGCAACTCCGGTCAGGGATCCGGTCTTGGCCCGGACCCGACCGCGAACGTTCGGATGGACGAGTCGGTTCCGCAGCGTTCCGTCCACCCCGCCGATGGCCAGGGAATCCATCCAGGTGGCCGCATACGGCTGCCGGGCTGTCCAGGAAAGCAATTGGACGATGGCATGCGGTGTCACCCAATTCTGGCGGGAGAGGCCGCTTCCTTCCTCCAGGCTGGCGGTATTCGTCGTCGCCCCGATTTTATCCAGCAGCAAGGGCAGGAGCCGAAGACCCGAATCCGCCGTGGTGGTCTGCCCGTCCGTCCAGGTCGGGCGCGCCTCCTCCTCAGCTCCCACCGTTTGCAGGAGCAATTGGGCGTAAAGATTCTGCGAGTTTTTGAGTGTCGGCCGAATCCAGTCGGCCAGGGGAGGGGACGCCACGGATCCCAGCAGGATCCGGTTGGTTCTGATTTGGAGGTCGGGAGAAGCCATCCGGCGGATACCCCCATCGACCATCACATTTTTCCGCGCCAGCGCCTCCACCAGATAGGCTCCAAAGGCCTCGGCCGGATTTGGAATCGGCAATTCCAGGGTGTAGGGCTTCCGGCCCACCGGGAGCGACCCTTTCAGGGCAACGGCACGACCCGATTTCCGCCACTGGACTTCCACCCGGAGCGGTTGATTGGTGGGCGCCGTGGCAACGAGATTGACGCTGTCAAAACCGAGGGTGGTCCGGGCGAGAGGCACCTGGAAATCATCCACCGGCGTCCATCGAAGGGTTGTGGGATCGCCCGGGTGCAGTCCGGGTGTCAGACTGGCTTCCAGCACATTGTCCCCGACCGTCAGGGCGCTCACTGCCGCCCCGTAGGCAAAATGCGTGTCATCCTCGTCCCATCCCCTTCCATGGGCAGGCCCACGGAATCGTCCGTCGTCGACCACAACATTTCCCCGGATTTTCCGAATGCCCGCCCGGGTCACCAGCACGACCAGCGGATCAAAGGCGGATTCCCATTTATCCCCATGCCAGGAGCCTGAGAACG
Organism: uncultured Verrucomicrobiota bacterium; assembly: GCA_903864375.1. Classification (GTDB taxonomy): domain Bacteria; phylum Verrucomicrobiota; class Verrucomicrobiia; order Limisphaerales; family UBA9464; genus CAILNN01. The sequence goes on along the minus strand of CAIPFS010000665.1, from coordinate 2,919 downwards.
AGGGGTCACCTCCACCGCGGACCACCAGGTCTCCTTCGACCACCCCATGGCCGTCCGGTGGGTCGGTGATCGTCACTGAGGTGGTGACCTGATGACCGGTCCCCAGGCGATCCAAGGCGAGGGCCGCGGTGAAAAGTTTGGTGTTGGAGGCCGGAATGAACCGCTGGGCGGCATTGGTTTCGAAGAGCAGCCGACCGTTTAATGCCGAAACGATTTCAACACCCCAAATGGCACTCGTATCCCGGGAATGCTGGATGGAATGTCGAAGCCCCTCCTGAAGTTCCGCCAGTGTGCCGGCTTTTGGAATCGCTCCGGCCCACGCCGTTGCCCCGACCAGTACCAACGCGAGGGTGGAAATGGGGAAACGTTGGAACCGGTCCATGGGCCACCTTTGGAACCGGCCTTCTGTGAGCCGGTGGGACGGTGAAGAAGGTGCCGGATCCACTGCGGCGGCGGTCAGGGCTTACTGGTGATCTTTTCCCAGTTCCGGTGGGTCGCCTCAGCGTAGCGTGCAAAGGCTTTCTCGTGCAGAATCAGTACCGCCCGGGCAACGCTCGAATCGTCGGCCCGTCCCAGACTGTGAACGAAATCAGGGATCACGTCGTTTTTGCGATGGGCGTAGGTCAGGGCAAAGACCGCCGAAGCCAGGGCATGGTAGGGGAGCTCCTTGTAAGCCCCTTCCGCGACATCTTCAACGGCGTCGGCCAGAAACTCCAATTGGTCGACCAGGTGGGGAAAGAGGGGGGCGTTGATTTGGGCAAACTCCACTTTCCAGAGCGGCAGGTTCCGGAGGATTTTCTCCAGGGTCGCAGGTGTGACCTGTGCGGCACCGTGCAAAACGTAGTTGGCGATTTCAGACATCGGTCAACCTTAGGGCGGACTGGGCCTCCCGACAATCCACAAGGCGGTGTGGCACCGGATTGTCCTTCTCCCTCCGGAGATGGCACGCTCCCGCCATGATTTCAACTTCCGACGCCGTGATGGTGTTCGTCACCACCCCGGACATCGATGTGGCGCGTCGGTTGGCCGGTGCAGTCCTCTCCGCGAGGTTGGCTGCCTGCGCCAACCTGTTACCCGCAAGTCGTTACGGTGACGCAACGTTTGCCTTGGGTGGGTTTACTATCACCAATGGCATCAATAGCTATACTGCGATTGGGCAGGATGCGCTCGGTCGAAGCGATACCAATACTGTAACTGTCAACATCCCCAGTTCTGTTTCCTATCAGTACGATCTAAACGGAAATCTTTTATGGGATGGACTGCAGAGTTACGATTATGACGACGAGAATCAGTTGATTCGGGTAACAACCGGGAGTGCCGCTAAGAGCGAGTTTGTTTATGATGGGTGCTCTCGGAGGCGCATCGCCCGGGATTTTGTTTGGGGATCCGTCGGTGGTGCCACGAATTCGATGGTTGCAGGCGTTGTACTGAGCAATACGGTTAGGACCAATCTGACAGGTTGGGCCGGACTGCGTTTTACGGTTGGAGGCTTACCGATGGTTGTCACCGCGTTGGGACGTTGGGTTGTCAGTGGTAACTCGGGTTCCCATTCGTTGAAATTGGTGAGGTCCGACGGCAATGACGTCCCAGGAGCCAATGCGACCGTCAATCTTTCTGGCATTTCCACTAATCAGTTTTCGTACGCTTCCTTGTCCACTCCCGTGGTACTTGAAGCGAATATGACCTATTTTCTGCTTAGTCAGGAAGTGGCTGGCGGCGACAAGTGGTACGATTACAATTCGACACTGACGCCGATGAGCGGGTTTACAATCAATGGAACTGCGTGGTTGACCAATAACTCTTCTACCTACATCGTTTCACCTTCGACCAACTTCGGGTATATCCCGGTCAATTTGAAATTTACCAGCGGCGGATGGAATTTGGCCAGCGAAACCCGGTACATTTACGACGGAATGACGGAAATTCAGGAAAGAGACCAGAACAACGTTCCGACAGTTACCTACACCAGAGGAAAGGATTTGAGCGGGAGGCTTCAAGGTGCTGGCGGAATTGGAGGGCTTCTGGCCAGGACTGACCATACGGCAACGCTACCGACGCATGCGTTTTACCATGCAGATGGTAATGGTAATATTACGGCGATGGTGAATGCTCAGCAAGCTCTTGTAGCCAGATACATCTATGATCCCTTTGGAAATATTGTCTCCAAATCAGGTCCATTGGCAGATGTGAACGCCTACCGATTCTCAAGCAAGCAGGTGCACGGACGGTCCGGACTTTATTATTACGGGTATCGATACTACAGTCCCAGTCTTCAGAGGTGGATAAGTCGCGATCCAATTGAGGAACGAGGAGGCATAAATCTCGGTACGTTTGCTGCCAATTCACCAATAAATAAGGGTGACGCAAACGGACATTTGGTGGGGTATTTTATACTTGGGGCAGTAGCTATTTGCACTGCTGCTGGAGTCTATTTTCTTAAAAAGGAAGCGGATTCAGCAGATGCAGTTAATGATGCTAGAAATCGGGACATTGAAAACGCATCAAGGCTTAGCGGGGGGCCTGGTGCGGGGAATAGTGACTTTGCTCAAACATTCGGTGATACTCGTTTATTTGTTAATGACGTTGCGTCTACAATGCCGAATACATTCTTCACCGGGATGATGGCGACGCCTGATGAGAGCGGTGAATTTGGTGTTGGAACACAAATCGCCAGTTTAATTAATTCAGGACTGATAGTCATTAGTGATCCTCCAGACCTTCTTCCCCCAGTTGTCAATCCCATGCCAGTAATGCCTTGGATGGGACCAAGGTGATTGTCTAGAATGGCAAAGTATATCATCACAATAGGTATAAAAAGGTGAAGAAATATGAAGATTATTGTACAGCGTAAAACTCTAATCGAAATCAGTTGGACCCTGTTTGCTTCCTCATTAATTTCGATCGTGGGAGCGTGGATAG
>CAIPFS010000664.1 GCA_903864375.1 uncultured Verrucomicrobiota bacterium | reverse complement strand
TTTGCCCGATCCACCTGGCTGGTGGCAATAGGCACAATTGACATCCAGAAATGAACGTGCCCGCAGTTCGAGGCTGGCGGTTGAGACTCCGGAGGCCGCATAAGCGGGCAGTGTCGGGATCGTTGTTTCATCCAGCGCCGGATTCAGTAGACCCAGGTGATTCAGGACCCGCAGCTGGTTGTCGCTCGTGCCGATCTGCGGGAAGTAGGTGGAGAAGTTCTGTTGGCGTGTCTTCGAAACCCCAAGAACCCCTCCCACTGCAGGTGCATGGCAGATCAGGCAGTCGGACGGGCCGGGATAGTACCAGGTTTGGGTCCTGTTGCCGCTGGAGGAGGCAATGGCGATGTCTTCCGTTTGCGCAAAGGAGACCAGATCCGCGTCGCTGCCATCGGGTCTCCAGCGATAACTGGCACCTGCGACCGTGCCCCCTCCGTAATACACCAGGACACGGGTTTCCAGACGGCGGGAGATCGGACTTCCAAGGTCATTGGTGACGAGACTGAAGTGCTTGAGAAAGACCGACCCTGCTGGGAAATCCCAGTTTCCGTCCTGAGAGTAGGTTATCTGGTTTCCAGGGACCTGGGGGCCACCACCATAGGGAATTCCAAACCACCGGCTCTTGATCGCTCCGTCCGACCAGAAAGGGGCTGCCGGCGTGAAGGCAATCCATCCATTGGTCAGCGCGAAGCTGGGGATATCTGAAAACACCCCGCCGTCCGACAGCAGCGCCGGGAAGGTGCCGTCCGCGCGGGTGGGGAAATTGAGATAGGCCGGAAAGCGGGGGCGGGTGTCGATGCCATAGGGAGGGTTGGCGTTGCTGGTCACGGTGATGGAAAAGACCTGACTGGCAGTCATGGTTCCATTTCCGTCCGTTGCATTCGCCGAAACGGTGTGCGTGCCGGGCTGGAGATCAGTGAATGTCACGGTGTAGGGCGGGGCGAGCAAGGAGGTGGAAATGACTCCGTCCAAAAGGAAATCGACCCGCATGACATTCGTGACCGGACTCGTTGCCTGAGCGGAGAGCGTCAGTGCCCCGCCTGCCATCTGGTTGGTTCCAGGATTGGCGGCAATCGTCACCGAGGGGCCGGGGGCATCGGACGGTGGATAAAGCTGGCTCTGGGGAACAATGACTTTGTCGGAGGCCGGACCACTCCAATAGAAGGATTCAATGACCTGGAGATCCTTTTGATAATGTTCCAGCTGAACCGAATACTTCTGGCCGGCAATGAGGTACATCGACGCCGTGTAAACATTGATCTGTGTATTCGACCAGGCATCCACCAGCTTTTGGCCTCCGATGGTCAGCCGGAACCCCCCGTAGGACTGCAGGTAGAAGGTATGAATTCCTGTCACTTCCGCCTGAATGGCTCCTGTCCATCGGGCCGTGAAGTTCGGACCGAATTCAGGCGTTGGAAGTACATTGACAAAATTGACCGTGGGATCGACCCGGGTGAGATTCGGGCTTCCATTAAAGGTGCCTAATTGGTTCGACCAATATTGTCCCAGAAGTCCGGTGCCTCCTCCTGGGAGGTTGGTGGAAACGAAGGTGGCCGTCGAGATTCCCCCGGGAATCAAATTCGTTGCAAATGCCCGTGCCTGCAAAAAGGTGGAATTCGTGAGGAGGAACGACCCGAGATACCGGGGTGAGGAGGTCGTCGGAACGCTGCCATCCGTGGTGTAGTAGATCGTTGTTCCCGGGGTGGCGTCGGAGATCGTCACCATCACCTCGCTTCCGAATCGGGCGCCAGCCGGAGAAAAGGTGGGCGCAGCGGTCCAGCTTCCCAGACCAAAAACCTGTAGTTCGCCTTCGGCACCAACATAGACCCTCCCGTTGGCCACAACCGGCGAAGCGTGTCGGACACCGCGCCCCACGGCATCACGTGTACCCGCCATGCCGGAATGATAAAGATCGGTGTTTGTCTTTCGCGCATCGGCCGCATGCAGCACCGTCGGACCATAGCCATAGTTGGACCAATCGATGGTCCAGACAATGGCGTTGGTCTCCCCGTTGGAGGAAATCGTGGGTGTGATCTGGGTTGAGCTCCTGGCGCCCAGGATGACCGGGTTGGTGTTTACGACTGCTGACGAGATCACATACGACTTCAGTCGATCCCCTCTCAGTTGATTGAAAACAGTCCCTGAGAAAAAGGCGGGTGTCCCAATCTGGTACGGGCTGTTGAGCGCACCGGGGAGATTGGCCCACCAGGACTGGACAATCTGACCATCATTTGCGGCGTTGAAATGGCCCAGGTTGTCCCGATCCAGGAGGTACAATCGCCCCTCCTTTCCCGCCGCCAGCAAGAGACGTGGATGCGACGCGCTCCCCGCTGAATCCGGCAGGAGGACGGTGCCGCAGGCTCCCAGGTCCAGATCCGACGAGGAAAGGATTGCCTGGTTGTAGGGTGTGAACCAGTCAGAGAGATGAATACCCCGGCGATCCGTGGTCAGCTTCAGGATCGAATCGCAAAAGTTCAGCTTGCTGGAGTCGAAGGATCCGTTGCCTGTGACGGCATAGAGGTTTCCGTCCTCATCGGCGGAAGGTCCCACGCCGCCCGCCCAGAAACTGCCCAGTTGTGCATTGGGCGTGGAACAAAATACACCCACGTTTTGAAGTGTCGCCGCATCATACCCCAGCACCCACCCGTGCGCCGGCGTGACATCGTTCAGTGCGGCATAGGCCAGAAATACCACGTTCGATCCGTACCCCTTCGGCGAAGCCAGGGTCAGTGCGGCCCGAAGGTATTGACGTTTGGCTACAAACGTAACCGTTCCGCGGACGGCATCGGATGCCCCGCCGGGGACACTGGCGGAGATGACAACCGGGCTATTGGGGCGATTGGCACCCGTCGTGAGGTCGAGGGCGTGAAGACGGTGAACAAAATTGGTTCCCTCCTCGGTAAACACCTCGACATACAGGGTCTGGGTGGCCAGATCGATGACGGGTGTGGCCGTGATTCCCATGTTTGGAAACACCGGTGGCGTGGCGTTGACCGGGTAGGCGTCGGCAGAGCGCGCCGCCACGATCCCGTTCGCAGGATCGCGAAAGTCCCGTTTCCAGAGGGGGTCGGCATTGGCACCTTCGGATGAGTCGGCATCAAAGGCGTAAAGCACGTCGTTCTCCGTCGCAACAAACACGGAATTATGCACCCCGGAGGAACCGAATGACAGCCCCTGGACCAACAGGGGCTGTGCTTGAACCTTTCCGTCCACCGGCTGGCGGAATACCAGTCCAAATGTGGAGGGTCCCACCGTTGAAGGGGTCAACAGCGTTTCATGATCATTCAAACCGGTTCTGGAATTGGAATACCGGGACGTCCAGACATCCACCGCGCCGGAAGATAGATGAGCCCAGATAAGAAATAATAGTACTCCGTAAGCGCGGATTTTTGGGAAACACATCCCGGAGGAATGAAAAGGGGTGTCCATTGTCCGGGACTCGTGGCTGTTCTTGCACCTGGGGATCATCTGGGTTGGGACTGAGAAGTCGTCGCCCGCAGGGAGGTGGAATCCCATGCCCGGGGGCAAGGTTTCCAGTGCCTGCTGAACGCCGAATTATCGTGTCCTGATCAAAATCTGTAGATCCCCATGATGAGATCCGAGGTAAAATGAAAGGATCAGATAAGCCTAAACAAAGGTCCTAGGCGCACTAAAGATCCACCCCATCCGTTTTGGATGTCGGGTGGATGAGCAGGTCCGGGTCTCCGGCCCCCTTGAAGGAATTCCGATGGCGTCTCAGTCCGACATGGTCATCCGTTCGGACGACGTCCACCTCCGTGTCCCGCGGAGTGCCCGACAGGAGGGTGTCGGAGCCTTGTGACTGGTCCTGGCGGCGATCGGTCCGCCCTGACGATCCCGAGGCGGACAATACGCGATCTCCGGCCCCCGAAGTGTGCTTCGGAGGTCGGAGAGTGTGAACTTACGGGGGAAGGAACGAACCCTAGCGGCGACCTGCCGTTTGAAGGCGACGGTATCCGAGGGCGGCAAAAACGGCGCCCATGAGTGCCAGGAAGCCGGGTGGAAGGATGGGGATGTCGGTGACGGGTTCGACAAGGACCGACACCGGGAAGTTGACGACCGTGTACCGGACCGTATCGGTTGGGGTGAAACGAACGGTCTGCTGGGAGGAGCCAAGGCTGGCAATGACGTTCGTGTCGAGAAAGCCGAAGGTTCCAGGAACCGAGGCCAGGCCACCGGTGAGCAGGGATCTCCCCAACGGGTCACCGGAGATGATTGGCGATGCCGTCGGCAGGGTCGTGATGACCGGCTTGGCCGGAACAACGGTCACCGGGATGGTGGCATCGACGACAGTGTAGTTGGTGGTGTCCACCGGCGTGAAGCGCACGGTTTGCAGGGACGTGCCGATATCGGGAACCAGTGAGGCATTGAGAAAGCCATAGTTACCCGGAACCGAGGCCAGACCTCCGGAAAGTGGGAAATTCCCCAGTGTATTTCCGTAGCTGTTGGTCGCGGCGGTGGGCAGGGACGAGAGGCCTGGGGTCAGCTGGCCTGCTGTTCCGAAGTAGAACTGGTCCATGGCAGCCAGACCGGTCCTGATGGTGGGCAGTACCCGGACTCGAAGCCACCGGCCTTGGATGGCTCCACTGGGCCAGACGATGCTGATCCGGTCCGCACCACCCACTCCGGCTCCAATCCGCACGGAGAGGCTGGAGGGGGACGGTGCAGGCAACCAGGAACTGCTGCTGTCCGCCGGAACCGATGAGGGGCTGAATCCAGCCACGCGAAACTCAAAATCCGCAGTGGTCAACGCCCCGGGATTGGCAAGGGTGCTCACATCCACCATCAATCCGTCCAGCCCGATCGACAGAAGGGTGTAATTGTTGGGACCGGGAGTGCCGCCAGAAGAGAGGGCGGAGATGTTGTTTAAAATGGCGGAATCATCCGCAGCATTCGCAGCAGGATCGTTTCCATCGGCGTCCGAATTATTGTTGAACAGATAACGCCCCACCACTGCCGGCGACGGGGTGCCGAGTGAGTAAATCCATTTCCCAAGAATGCTGGCATCCGCCGTATCGGTGAGGCTGCGGGCCAGCGGGGGCATCATGACGCCCGGCTCGGCGGAGGCGACGCGGTGATAGACGATGGAGGAGAGTGGTTGTCCGGGCACCACCGGTGCTGCCCCGGTGATGCCAAAAGTGGCCAGAATGGGACCGTTGATCAGGTTGGCCTGGTCGAGGGACGTTGTGATTCGCAGGTCAAAGGATGCCCGTCCGGAACCTCCTGGCTGGTGGCAATAGGCGCAATTCACATCCAGAAACGATCTCGCACGCAGCTCGAGGCTGGCGGTGGAAACCCCGGGTGCCGCATAAGCGGGCAATGCGGGAATAGAGGGTTCATCCAAAGCCGGATACAGCAGGCCCAGATGGTTCAAGACCCTCAACTGGTTGTCGTTGGTGCCCGCCTGCGGGAAGAAGGTGCTGAAGTTCTGCTGGCGTGTCTTTGAGACTCCCAGGACCCCTCCCGCCACCGATGCATGGCAGACGAGACAGTCGGCCGGACTGGGATAGTACCAGGTCTGGGTTCTGACACCGCTGGAGGAGGTGATGGCGATGTTTTCGGTTTGCGCAAAGGAGACCAAATCCGCGTCGCTGCCGTCAGGCCTCCATCGATAACTGGCCCCTGCGACCGCGCCCCCTCCGTAATAGACCAGGACCCGGGTTTCCAGGCGCCGGGAAATCGGGCTTCCAAGATCATTGGTCACCAGTCCGAAGTGTTTGAGGAAAACCGACCCCACCGGAAAGTCCCAGTTGCCATCCTGGGAATACGTGATCTGGTTTCCAGGTCCCGAGGGGCCTCCCCCATAGGGAATTCCGAACCATCGGGACTTGGACGCACCGTCCGACCAGAAGGGAGCTGCCGGCGTAAAGGCAATCCATCCGTTGGTCAGCGTAAAGCTCGGAGTATCTGAAAACACTCCGCCGCTCGACAATAGCGTCGGAAACGTGCCCGACGCATTGGTGGGGAAATTGAGATAGGCTGGAAAGTTGGGACGGGTGGCGACGCCATAGGTGGGCGCCGGGTTGGTCGTCACGGTGATCGATACCACCGTACTGGTGGCCATGGACCCGTTTCCGTCCGTCGCATTGGCGGAGACCATGTGGGTGCCGGGCGAGAGACTGGTGAATGTCGCGGCAAAGGGAGAGGCGAACGAGGAGGCGGAGATGGCTCCGTCCAAAAGGAAATCAACCCGCATCACGTTGGTGACGGCACTCGTCGCCTGGGCGGAAACGGTCAGTGCTCCGCCAGCCACCACGCTGGTTCCAGGGATGGGGGTGATCGCCACCGAAGGTCCGGCTGCCGCAGCAGGTGGATACAGTTGAGTCTGTGGGACCGTGACGGTTGCTGTGATCGGCGAACTCCACGCGAGTTGGGCGATGCTGGCGAAGGCGGACTGAAAGTGGTCAAACTCCAACGCGTACTTCTGTCCCGCAACAAGATTGGTGGTAAAGGTGTACTGGGGGTTGACGCTGGGGTGCCATTCATCAACGACCAGCTGGCCATTGAACCAGAACCGGATGCCATCCTGACCCACCACGTATATCGTGTGGGGACCCGATACCTGCGCCTGCAATGATCCCGTCCATTTGACGTTGAATTTGCTTCCGACGGCGGCCGAAGGGTTGGTGGAAGCGAAGTTGAAGTTGACCACGGCATCGGTCCTCACCAGCGTCGGGGACCCCGTGTAGGTGAGCGATTGGTTGGCCCAATATTGCCCCAGAAGGCCGATACCTGAGCCGACCGAGCTCAGCGCGGTGAAATTGGCCGTGGTAATTCCGCTCGGCAACTTATTGGACGCATAAGCCACCGCATTGACGATTGCTGATTGCGTCAGGATGAAGGGCCCTGAATAGAGGGTTGAATTGGTGGTGGGGGTCGATCCGTCGAGGGTGTAGTAGATCGAG
>CAIPFS010000663.1 GCA_903864375.1 uncultured Verrucomicrobiota bacterium | reverse complement strand
CACCCATCAGCCCACCGATTACTTCGATAACCCCTATAGCTTTTACCAGCCTCACACCGAGGCAAATATGGGCAAGGCAAAGGCTGTTTTGGGATTTCAGCCGGACTGGGCACCTGAAGTCGGGGTTCCCGACTATGTCCGCTCCCTGATGGCGACCTGAAGTACCTTCGACGCCGGTCCCGCCCTTGCGGATAAACTTGGTCGGTCCCCGGCAACCCGCTAAACTTGAGACGGTCGGTAACGGTTGTCGACTTCAGAGCTCCATCTCAGGTGAATGGAGGCCTTATCGGATTCGTCGCCGTTCCGGTTGACTTGGAAATCGTTTGTTACCCATGGCTGAATCCTATCCGACTCCCCGGCGCTCGCGTTGGCCCCTTGTTCTGGGCGGTCTCCTGCTGCTGCTCGTCGTTCTGTACTTTGTGATCAGCAGTGGCCCTTTTGTCCGGGCCGTCGTGCTTCCGATCGCGGCCAAACAGTTGCACAGCGAATTAACGGTGGAGGAGATTTCCTTCAGCCCCTTTTCCTCCCTCCGCCTTCGGGGGGTGAAAATCGTTCCCAAAGGAGCCGAGCCGTTGCTGTCGGTGGGAGAACTGCGGATTCGCTACGGTTTGATCTCCATTTTGACGGGGACGATTCGGGTCGACGAAGTGTTCGTGGATTCTCCCAGTGTTTCGGTGGTCGAAAAGGCCGGGTTGCCGAGCAATCTCGATGTTCTGGTCAAGTCGATGGGGTCTGGCTCGGCGGCTCCTTCCTCCGGACAGAAGGCTCCTCCCCAACTCCGGATACAAAATGTCGCCCTTCGCAACGGCAGCCTGTCCTCAAAGACAACATCCACCAATGGGACATCGGTCGCCGTTTCGGTGACGGGTCTGGAGTTTTCGGTGGATTCCCTGGCCAATGGAGGCTCCAGCAAGGTCAAGGTGGGATGGGCGGGCGAAGTGGTCCATTCGGTTTCCGGTAGCATGGCCTTTGGAGGTGCCGGAGAATGGGACCTCGCCTTTGATCCTGAATTGAAGCCGGTCTCGGCCAAAGGCCAGTTGACGGTGGACGTCAAGCGTGGCGACAAGCTGTTTCAGACGGCTCAGGGGCTCTCCGCCGTGCTGGGCGTGGAAGTGGGTTCCTCCGAACTAAAGCATCTGGAACTCGCGTTCCGACGCGGCACCAATGGATTTGGAAAAATGGCCCTCAGCGGCCCGTTTGACCTGAAGAAAAGCGAAGCCCGGATTTCCTACGAAATCGGTGGGATTGGGCGGGAGGTCAACGCCATCGTCGGAGGATTGTTGGGAGTCGATCTGGGGGATTCCGCGTTTTCCGCCTCCGGGCGTGTGGATCTGGCTCAATTTGGCAACCTGCTGGCTTCCAATGGACGATTGGACTATGCCCATTTCACTGTCGGCACCTCCGGAGGGGTGACCCCGCCCATCGACGTGGGCCTGGAATACAAGGTATCGTTTAACATTTCCGAGTCCACCGCATTGGCAGAGAAGGTCAATCTGAACCTGATCCAGGGCGGAAAAACGCTTCTCCGGGGCAGTCTGGACCGCCCGATGAACATCGCCTTGAAAGGACGGGGACCTGGTTTCCGACAGGCCACCTACCAGTTTGTTGTCGATGCCCTCGATTTGGGACCCTGGAAGCCGATTCTGGCCAAATCCATACCGGGTGTTCGGCTGGACGGTGGGGTGGTCAAGCTCGATGCCAGCGTGACCTCCGAGAATGATGGACGCTCGCTGAAATTCGATGTTGCCTCCGCGATATCGCAACTGGCGATCACCTCGCCAACCGCTTCTTTCGACGATGCCACCGTCAAGGTGAATCTTTCCGCCATCTGGTCGGATTTTGTGACTCTCCAGATGGACAAATTCGGCATCGAATTTGTCCATCACGGTTCGAAGGTGTCTCATTTGAATGGAAGCGCGCATTTTCAGTCGGCAACCCGGGAGTTTGGATTTCAGCTGGGAGGGGATTCCGACCTGGTGGCGCTCCTCCGGATTGTTCCGGTGCAGGGGATCGCTTTGGACAGTGGCATCAGCACCATGAGCGTGCAGTTGACCCAACGTCCGGAGGGAATTGAGGGCTCGGTGGGATTCTCATTGAACAAACTCTCCGGCAAGGTGGGATCTGTGATTTTGACCAACTACTCCATCCGGTTGGACAGCACAGGCAAGCTGGGGCAATCGAGTGTGACCCTCAACCGGCTGGCCGTTGCCCTTCAAAACGGATTCGAAAGCGGCGGTTCGCTGGATTTTACCGGCCTGTACGATTTCAACTCCAAACGCGGGTCCGTGACCTACAAATCCGTCAATTTGAACCAGGTGGGTCTTGGACCTTGGGTGGCCGGATTCTTTGCCCCCAACCGGTTGATCTCCGTTGGTTTGGACGTCAATGGGGATGCCAGCATCGAGCTGAAGAGGGAGGGGCCCGGCCAGGGTGAGTCGGGATTAAAGAGCTTTTCCGTTCGTTCCGATCTCGCTGTCAACAATCTGCGCGTCGACGATCCCGGGCATCGACTCCCCGACAAACCCCTATCCCTGGGGGCTGCACTGGATGCCTCCCAGACGAATGCCATCGTGGACCTGCGAAAGCTGAACCTGCGGTTGGGGGCCACCTCCAGGGCACGCAACGAACTGGCCGCGACCGGTCGCCTGGATCTCTCCGCAACCAATCCCGGCCCCAGCTCCTTGAGCGTGAAGAGTGACGGTCTGGATCTGACCTCGCTCTATCTCCTCTTTTCCCAGACGTCCCGGCAAACCAACCGACCGGCGGTCGCGTCGACCGTTCCCCGGAATGATCCCTCCGTCGAGCCACCCGCTCTGGTCCTGCCCGTTCAACGACTCGATGTCGACATGAACCTGGCAAAGGTCTTTTTGGGGGAGGTCTCGATTTCAGACTGGGCCGCAAAGGTGAAGGTGGACCGGGGAGTGATCACGGTGGATCCGTTCGGTCTGAACTTCAACGGGGCACCCGTTTCCGCGCGGGCCGCGGTCGATGTCTCGGTGCCTGGATTCAAGTATGATGTTCGCTTCGATGGAAATCGCCTGCCTGTTGCCCCGGTGGTGAACACGTTTGAACCACTGCTCGCCGGAACCGTGGGCGGCACCGCCCAGGCCAGCTTGGCCATTAAAGGAGCCGGCATGACCGGGCTCGGTCTTCAAAAAAACCTCGAAGGGCAATTCGATTTTGGAGCGACCAATCTCAATCTGAAAATCAACAATGTTCAGTCCAGGTTTCTCAAGGGCATCTTTAATGTGGTGATCGGCCTGCCGGACTTGATCAGCAATCCGTCCGCGGCCTTGAGCCGTCTTTCCCAGTATGCCGGCATCTCGACCAACAAAACCGATGTT
>CAIPFS010000662.1 GCA_903864375.1 uncultured Verrucomicrobiota bacterium | reverse complement strand
GGCTAGACTACAACGTGGTGTATGATCCGACGGTCTTTGTCCGCAATTCGATTCATGCGGTGATCCAGACCCTGTTTGAGGCGATTGTCCTGGTGGTGATCGTGGTCATCCTCTTTCTGCAAACATGGCGGGCGTCCATCATTCCGCTGGTGGCCGTGCCGGTCTCCCTGGTGGGTACCTTTGCGGTCATGTCCGCCCTTGGTTTCAGCATCAATGCGCTCTCACTTTTCGGGTTGGTGCTGGCGATTGGCATCGTCGTGGATGATGCCATTGTCGTCGTGGAAAACGTTGAGCGGAACATCCGTCTCGGTCTGTCGCCGGTGGCGGCCACCCAACGGGCGATGGATGAGGTGACGGGTCCGATCGTTGCCACGGCGCTGGTCCTGTGCGCCGTCTTCATCCCGACGGCATTCATCAGCGGATTGACGGGTCAATTCTACAAGCAGTTTGCCATCACCATCGCCATTTCGACGGTCATCAGTGCCTTCAATTCCCTGACGCTGTCTCCGGCGCTGAGCGCCGTTCTGCTGCAGGATCACCATGCGAAGAAAGATTGGTTTGCCCGGTTCCTGGAAGCGATGCTCGGCTGGTTTTTCCGGCCGTTCAACCGGTTTTTTGACTGGAGTTCGGCGCGGTACACCCAGGCGGTTCGCCGGGTGATTCGTGTGGCGGCGCTGGCGCTGCTGGTCTATGTCGGGCTGTTGCTGCTGACCGGAAAGGTGTTTCAAATGGTCCCTGGTGGATTCATTCCGGAACAGGACAAGCAATACCTGATTTGCGTGGCCCAGTTGCCGGACGCCACTTCCCTGGACCGTACGGACGCTGTGGTCCGTCGGATGTCGGACATCGCCATGAAGATTCCGGGGGTGGAGGCGTCGATCGCCTTTCCGGGGCTTTCGCCCAACGGTTTTACCGTCAGCCCCAACTCGGGCATTCTATTTGTTTCACTCGATCCGTTTGAGAAGCGCCGTTCCGCCGATTTGTCGGGTCCGGCGCTCCGGGACAAATTGATCGCTGCGTTCTCGGTGATTCAGGATGCCCGCACCATCGTGATCATGCCGCCGCCGGTGAACGGGCTGAGCACCGGGGGCGGGTTCAAGCTGTTCCTGGAGGATCGAGCCAATCTGGGGGCTGAAACCCTGTATCGCACGACCTGGGGAATCATTGGACAGGCGTACGCCACCAATGTGCTGCAGGGTGTTTATTCGACCTTCCAAATCAATGTGCCCCAGGTGGACGCAGATGTGGATCGGGTGAAGGCGAAAACCCAGGGGGTGCCGCTCCAGAACCTTTTTGAGACCATGCAGATTTATCTGGGGTCGCTTTATGTGAACGATTTCAACCGATTCGGACGCACCTACCAGGTGATTGCCCAGGCCGATGCCCCGTTCCGGTCGCATCCCGAGTCCATTGGACGCCTCAAGACCCGCAACGCCAGCGGGCAGATGGTTCCGCTGGCGGCATTGATTCAGGTGAAGGAAGGGTACGGACCGGACCGGGTCATGCGCTACAACGGTTATCCCGCGGCAGAAATCAACGGGGCGCCGAGCCGGGGATACAGTTCCGGACAGGCCGAGGCCTACATTGAAAACCTGGTTGTCCAGAACCTCCCCTCCGGTATGAAGCATGAGTGGACAGAGCTGGCCTATCAGCAACGCATTGCGGGCAACACCTCTATTTACGTCTTTCCGCTTTGTCTCCTCCTCGTCTTTCTGGTGCTGGCAGCCCAGTATGAAAGTTTGAGCCTTCCGCTGGCCATCGTCCTGATTGTTCCGATGTGCCTTCTGAGCGCGATGTTGGGCGTGATGTTGAAGGGAAGTGATAATAACATCTTCACGCAAATCGGGTTGATCGTCCTGGTCGGGCTGGCGTGCAAAAACGCCATCCTGATCGTGGAATTCGCCCGTTCGCGTCAGCATGACGGGTTGTCGATTGTGGATGCCGCCCTCGAGGCCTGTCATCTCCGGCTTCGCCCCATCCTGATGACCAGCATCGCCTTCATCGCAGGCGTTTATCCCCTGGTTTCGTCCCACGGTGCGGGTGCCGAGATGCGGCAGGCGATGGGAGTGGCTGTCTTCTCCGGGATGATCGGCGTGACGGCGTTCGGCCTTTTTCTCACGCCCGTTTTTTACGTGGTGGTCATGAGGCTCGCGGCCCGGCGAAAATCGTCTCCTGCGAGTTCGTCGGCGCCTGCGTCACCGGTGCCATCGGTTATTCCCCACTCCTAGCCCTCTAGCCCATTTTTTCCTGGATGAAGATCCTTTCCCGAAATCCGCTGGCGCTGGTGTTCCTGCCGCTGGCCGTGATGACCCAGGCGTCGGTTGGCCCGGACTATGTCCGACCGACCAATTCCATTCCGGCGGGTTTCTCCGATACCGGAGTCGGTTCCTGGCAGGTGGGACATCCGGCGGATGCCCTGCCCAAAGGGAACTGGTGGACGGTATTCCAAGACGCCTCCCTGGACGCCCTCGAGATGCGGGCGACGACCAACAATCAGGATCTCAAAGCCGCTCTGGCCCGGTTGGAGCAGGCTCGGGCTGCGACCCGGGGGGCGAGAGCCGACTATTTCCCGTCGGTGTCGCTCGATCCGAATTACAGCCGGACGCGGTATTCGCCCAACGGCGGACTCATCTATCCCAACGGAGCCATCCATGACATCAAGGTCCCATTTGACCTGAGCTATGAAATCGATTTCTGGGGCAGGGTGCGGCGCAATGTTGAAGCCTCTGTCCGGGATGCCGAGGCCCGGGCTGCGGCCTTTGAGGCCTTCCGCCTGGCCTTGAATGCCGAGGTGGCCCAGGAATACTTCAGCTGGCGGGCGACCGAAACGGAGCTTTCGACCTTGAGGCAAACATTGGGCTTCCGTCAGGAGGCGAGGAGTCTTGTCCAGGCTCGTTTTGAGGCCGGGGCGGCGAATGACCTGGAGTTAGCCCGGGCTGAAACCGAGCTGGCTTTGGTGGCGGCAGAATTGGCGGCGGTCGAGCGCCGAAGGGCGGAACTCAAGGACAGCCTGGCGGTGCTGGTGGGCGCAGCCGCTCCCGATTTTGGGACCGAAGTGACGGGGCTACCGGTGGATATCGCACCCCCAACCATTCCCGCCGGACTTCCCGGCGAACTGTTGGAACGGCGACCGGACATCGCCGAGGCAGAGCGCGATCTGGCAGCGCGCAACGCCCGCATCGGAGTGGCCAGGGCCGCGTTCTTCCCCACCGTCCGTTTGACGGGGATGTTCGGTTGGGAAAGTGCCGATGTGGGGCTTTTATTGGATTGGCACAGCCGGATTTGGAGTGTCGGGCCCAGCATCACGCTGCCGATTTTTCAAGGGGGACGAAACCGAGCCGCGCTGCGGCGGGCGGAGGCGACCTATGACGAGGGCGTGGCGGTTTATCGAGGCCGTGTCCTGACCGCATTTCGGGAGGTGCAGGATTCTCTGGCTGGCCTTCATTGGTTGAGCGAACAATCCAAGGCACAACAGGAAGTGGTCACGGCGTCGCGAAGGACAGCCTCCCTGTCAAAGACTCGCTATGAATCCGGCTTTGCCAGTTATCTCGAGGTGGTCGAGAGTGAACGAACCCGGCTCGCTTCGGAGCGGCAACTGGCTCAACTGGCCGGTCAGCGATTGATGGTGACGGTGCAGCTGATCAAAGCCATGGGCGGAGGATGGGAGGCCCCTCCGGGTCCGGCTCGATAACCAAAACTCGCTTGATGCGAACGGATCATCCCAGCGTCCCATCCCATGTGGGTGTCGCATTCTCGTCCTCCTCCCGGTTTCGGGGCATCGTCGTCTGGCCTCTGGCCGTTGGCCTGATCCTGGCGGGTGCTACGTCTGCCTCCGCCGCCCAGGGCCCGGGGATTGACTGGTCGGCATTTCTGGGGCCGTTTCACGTGGTCCTCCTGCATTATCCGATTGGATTTCTCACTCTCGCGGCGCTGTTGGAATTTGCCTCCATCTGGTATCCCCGGGAGGTACCCGCGCGGTTGATTGGCGCTGTTCTCCTTCTCACAACCCTGGCGGCTGCTGCTGCGGCGGGTTTGGGGCTGTTGAGGGCCAGCCACGGCGAATTTGACCCGGAGTTGTTGTCGGATCACCGCTTTTTTGGACTTGCCGTCGCTGTTCTGGTCGCTGCTGCCTGTGGGCTGCAATGGGCTGTGCAATGGCGTCCCGGTCGATGGGGACGATGGGCCTATCGTCTGGTGCTGGGGATGAGTGTTCTCTGTCTGGTCGCGGCCGGTCATCAAGGGGGCAGCCTGACTCACGGATCCACCTTTCTGACGCAAAATTTACCCGGATTCCTGGGGGGTGCGGCGGGGAAATTGCCGGCGGGTGGGCAGCCTCCCTCTACCGGGGGAACTTCATTGTTTTCAGCGTCCATCGAGCCGGTTTTGGCCCGAAAATGCTATTCCTGCCATGGTCCGGACAAGCAGAAGGGAAAACTCCGACTGGACACACCGGAAGCCCTCTTTCGGGGCGGAAAAAGTGGCGAGCCGACGGTGGTTCCCGGGGACCCGGCCAAGAGCAGACTGGTGAAGGTCCTGTTGTTGCCCAGGACGGACGATGACGCCATGCCGCCGGAGGGTAAGGAGCCGATGACGGATTCGGAAACCCTGGCGGTGGTCCGCTGGATCCTGGCGGGAGCGCCGATGGACGGGGCGGGTCCGCGATAGATCCTGTCGTCCGGGTTCGCCATTCGTAACCGAACGGTGGCTTGTCATCCGGGGTCTGACCGTTTCATCGTCGGTTTGTAGCATGTCCTCGAAATCCATGAGCTCCGTCCCCTATGAGGGAGCCCGGTACTTCAACCGTGAACTCAGTTGGCTCGAATTCGATCAACGGGTTCTGGACGAGGCGTTGAACCCGGCGGTACCCCTGCTCGAGCGGGTCAAATTTTTCGCCATCACCTTTTCCAATCTGGACGAGTTTTTTGAGGTCCGGGTGGCAGGAATGAAGCAGGAGGTGGAGGATGGAGTCACCCAGCCGACTCCCGACGGAATGACGCCGGACGAATCTCTGCGGGTTCTGACGCCCCGCACGCATCGACTGGTGGAGATGGCCTATCGGGGCTGGCGGGAGACGCTGCGTCCGGCGCTGGAGGCTCATCGAATCCATTTTCGCCTTCCGTCGGAGCTGAATCCGGCGGGTCGGAAGTGGTTGGATCAGCATTATCGGGAGACGGTTCACCCAGTTCTGACGCCGCTCGCGATCGACACGTCGCACCCCTTTCCGCACCTCGCCAACAAACGCCTCCATTTGATGGTGCGATTGACGGCGTCGCACACCGGCGAGACCCGGCAGCGGCGTGCCATCGTTCAGGTTCCCCGGGCGCTCCCGCACCTTCTGAAACTGCCCGAGGCGATTTCCAGGGAACATGAATTCGTTTTTCTATCGGATGTTGTCGCCGCACATTTGGGCGACTTGTTTCCCGGAACCCGGATTGAGGGAAGCTGGCTTTTCAGGGTCACCCGCAATTCCGAGCTTTATATTGATGAGGAAGAGACGCCTGACCTTCTGGTGGCGGTCGAACAGGAATTGCAAAATCGCCGGAAGGGGGCGGCGGTGCGGCTCGAGATTGCCCATGATTGTCCGGAGGAGATTCGCTCGGAACTGCTCGGATATCTTCAATTGGGGGCGGACGATTGTTACCTCATCGACGGACCCATCCATCCCGGGCGGATGATGGGGGTGTTGGAGGGAAGCTACCCGGCGGAACTTCGGGACACCCGATTTGTCCCGGCGGCGGCGGCCTCCCTCGGGGATGTCGCGGACATCTTCGAGCGGGTGCGCCAGGGGGATGTCTTGTTGCATCACCCTTATGAAAGCTACGGCACGGTTGTTGAATTTCTGGAGCAGGCGGCGGCGGACCCGAAGGTCCTGGCCATCAAGCAGACCCTTTATCGCACCGGTGGCGACCCGCGCATCATCGGGGCCTTGATGGAGGCGGTGCGGAACGGAAAGCAGGTCACGGCCGTGGTGGAGCTGAAAGCCAGATTTGACGAAGCCAACAACATTCGCTGGGCCCGGGCCCTGGAGGAAGCCGGTGTGCACGTGGTCTATGGTCTGGTGGGCTATAAAATTCACTGCAAGCTGGCACTCGTGGTCCGGGCGGAAAATGAAACCATCCGGCGTTACCTGCACCTGGGAACGGGCAACTACAACCCGTCCACGGCCCGTCTTTACACCGACATCAGTCTGCTGACCTGTCGTTCAGAGTTCGGGGAGGATGCCACCCATCTGTTCAATTTGTTGACGGGTATCTGCCAGTTTCAGGGGACCCGACGTTTGGTGGTGGCCCACTTCCAGATGCACGGTCGCCTGCTGGAACTGATTGCCCGCGAGACGGATCATGCGAAGAAGGGGTTGCCGTCGCGGATTATCGCCAAGATGAACGCCCTCGTGGACACCCAGATTATCGACGCCCTCTACCTGGCTTCCCAAGCGGGTGTGGAAGTCGACCTCATTGTCCGGGGAATTTGTTGTCTTCGACCTGGAATACCGGGATTGAGCGAGCGCATCCGGGTGCGAAGTATTGTGGACCGCTTCCTGGAGCATGCGCGGATTTGGTACTTCGAAAATGCGCGCCGTCCGGAGGTATTTATTGCCAGCGCGGATTGGATGCCGAGGAATTTGTTTAAGCGCATCGAGGTTGCCTTTCCGGTGGAAGATGGTCGGCTTCGAGACCGCATCATGGAGGAGATTCTATCGATCCAACTTGCGGATACGGAGAAAGCGCGCCTGCTGCTGCCCGACGGGACCAGCGCGCCCCCTCCCGCCACACGGGTGGCCCTGGAAGGCGCAGTCAGTCGGAATTCATCCAAATTGCTTCCGGGCGTCCTGGAAAAGAAAGCTCT
>CAIPFS010000661.1 GCA_903864375.1 uncultured Verrucomicrobiota bacterium | reverse complement strand
GGCCTTTTCCATGTCGGCTCCGGCCAGTGCGTGAGGGTGGTCCCGTTCAAGGAGTTCCTGGACGAGCTTTTCAAGGCGCATGAGCCGGTGGTCCAGGCTTTCGGAGGCGGGTTCCTGCTGAATCTGCGCCGTTAGGTTCGATGGCGTCGGTGGGACCCCGACCGGTATTGGAGCGAGCGGTGTCAGACGAGAGGGAGCCGCCGCCTGAATGGGGGCAGGCTCTGCGGGGGCGGCCTGGGGTGCCTCCACTGCCACGTCTTTGGAGCGAGGTCCCGATTCTGTCGAACCAATCGGTTTTCCAGAGGGCAATGCGTCGGAGGAATCGGCCCGGGCGATGGTGACCGTGCTACGGAGGGTTGTGGTTCGTGGCAAACTTCCGGGTGTCGGAGTGATCTGCGGTGCGGCCAGCGACCGGACCTCCGTGACGGGTTGCGCATCAGCGCCACCGGACGAAGAAGGTGCCGTGGTGGGTGTCGAGGGAGTTGCCGCCGGGGATGGGGCGTCGGCCAGGGCAATGCGAGGTCCGATGCGGAGACCGGCCATGGCCAGTATCACGGCACCGATGGTGAGCGCCCCAACCCGAACCCGGGATGGCAGCGGTGAAGTGTTGCGTTTTGAATTGAGAATCATATCGATTCGTTCTTTCAGTTGACTCTTGTGGCTCCACGCGCCGGAAGCAGTCACCCAGGGGCGACCGGACCGGCGGCGGACAAATTCTGTGAGCAAAAGGGCGTAATCCCGCGGGCTGGAGGTGGCCTGGAGGACATGGTCGTCGCAGGCGATTTCCCGTTCCACGTTGAGGCGTCGCGACAGAAGCCAGACCCCCGGATGGAAAAAATAGACGGCCTGGGCTCCCAATTGGAATAGGTTGGACCAATCATCCCGGCGTGCGAGATGTGCCAGTTCGTGTTGGAGGAGTGCCCGCAGAGCGTCTCGTTCCAGGGAATCGGCCAGGTCCCACGGGAGAAGGACAGCAGGACGGACGAAGCCTGCCGCCAGGGGAATGGAGATTCTCCGGCTGATCAACAGACGGGGTTTGCGTCGAAGCTCCAGACCGTCGGCCACTGCCTGGAACAGGAGCAGGTCACCGGATTCAGGAAGACCGGAGTTTCGCTTCAGTCTCCAAAGTTGGAGATATTGAAATGCGAGGCGTAGCGACAAGCCGAGTGCCAGGACCATCCATCCCAGAGTCAATCCCGCAGCCCAATTTCGTCCGGCAATCGTAGCGGTCCATCCTGCCGGGGATGCGGTCAAGGCAGCCCACCAGGACCGCGGTTTTATCCCATTCACCGCGTGATGCAGCGCGGACTGGAACCGTTTGGAGAGACCCGGCGATGCCGATTCCCTAACAGGGGCTTGATTCAGGGGCGTCCGGCGGGCGGGAGGTGTCGAATCCAAGACCGCCGACCGTTGGGCATCGACCGGTTCCGGGCGGTGCTGAATGAAGGGTGCGGCGGAATCGGACGGTGTCGATGCGTGCGAACCGGGGTTCATGCTCCGTCTTGGACTCAGCAGCTTCGGACGAGCTGGGGGGATGGAGGCGGACGGGGTGGTTCCGGACCAGGCTTTGGGTGCGTTTCTGATGGCGCTCACGGGCTCCTGTGGGGTCGATGGAAAGGAAATCACCCAGTGAATCACGGGTAGGAGGGTCACGACGGCCAGGGTTGCCATCAGCAGGGCATGGCGGGTGGCGGCGTTGATCGAGCGGGCAAACCGCAGGTAAACGAAAACGGCGAGAGTGAGCAGGACCCCTTGATAGGTCCCGTTGATCAGGGCCGTGAACAAATCGCCGAGGCTGTTTTCAATACCGGTCTTCATGGATCATCCCTTTTGGATTCGGCGTTTCAGTTCATCCAGCTCGGCTGGACTGATTTCCTCCTCGCGCAGGAAGGTCAGAACCAGTTCGCCGGGGGAATCAGAAAAGAATTTTCCGAGAAGTTGACGGACTGCGCTGCGGGCGGCGTCGTTCCGTTGAACCTTTGGGATGTAGACATGAGCGCGGCCCTCCTTCCGGCAGCCGAGGTAACCTTTCTCTCGAAGGATGCGCATCAAGGTCAATATCGTGTTGTAGGCGGTACCGTCTTTCCCGCTGAGGGCTTCCACCACGTCGGCCACGGTTCCTGAACCGCGGGACCACAGGATTTCCATGATCCGATGTTCGGCGTCGGTCAGACTGCTGGATTTCTTTCTTGGCATGAGTAAAGCGTCAGCTATTAACGAATTAGTTGCAAGGTGGAGGTGGGATTTAAGTTGGTCAACTAAATTGTTAGTTGTTAGCGGATGTCGGACCACGAAATGGGTCAGGGGATGGCTTTCTCACGAAACTGAAATCGGGATCGTCAACGGTTCTGAAACCACCCGCGAGGGACATCGAAGGGGGTGGGGAGTGCAGGTCGACCAGCGGATCGCGGTGGGTTATCGCTTGCTCCAGGAGGTCCATTTAAAGTATTCCATCCCTCTGATTTCCATGGTTTCACGGGTCCGTGAAAGCAGTTGGCTGGCGTCAAGAGGGTGACGCGATCCGTGACAGGATTGTAACAAATCTGCCATCCGTTTGCCATGGTGAACCGCGAAACATCTTCATCGAATGAATCTAGCTCCTGCTCACACTGGCATGGCCTCCATCTCTGCGGCGGCGCGGCTCTCACTGGCGGTGGGGTCGCTGCTGGCGGGTGGGGTTGCGGTTTCGGCCCAAACGTCGGATGCCTTGATCGACAAGTTGATCAAAAAGGGCGTCCTGACCGTGGATGAGGGCGAGGAATTGCGTCAGCAGGCCGACAATGACTTCACGAAGGCGGTGCAGGTGAAGAATGGCATGCCCGACTGGGTGACCAGCCTCAAGGTTAACGGTGATTTTCGCGGTCGGTTTGAGCAATTCAATGCGGAGCACCCCGGATTCACCGACCGGAACCGGTACCGAATCCGAGCCCGGCTCGGAGTGACTGCGACGATACAGGACGACCTGGAGGTGGGTATCCGCTTTGCGACCGCCGACGCCAGCAATCCCGATTCTGCGAACGCCACGTTACAGGGGAACGCCACGCGCAAGCCGGTGACTTTCGATGCGGCCTATGCGAAGTGGAGCCCAATTCATAATGGAACGTGGACGGCGTCTGCGACCATAGGGCGTTTCGACAATCCCTTCCAGGTGTCGAACATGGTGTATGATTACGACTACATTCCGGAAGGTGCCGCCATTCAGGTCGGTTACCAATTGACGGACACCCAGTCCCTGAAGGCCATTGCCGGCTACTATGTCCTGTCCGAGTTGAATCAGTCCAGCGTGACCAACAGTGCAGGGAATCCCATCATCGATGGGTCGGCGATACTTTCCCCGAGCCACGATCCAGCCATCCAGGGAGCCCAGTTGGTCTGGGATGCGAAGTGGACCAAAAAACTGGATTCACAGGTCGGCGTGTCCTTCTTCAATCTTTCCGGGAAAGACAATCTCGGAACCTTCCTGACCGCCAACAATATTCCGAATTTCAACTCCGGCAACACCCGGACCCCGTCCACGCAGGTCTCGCCGGGACGGTTGGTGTATGATTACAATCCGTTCGTCATCAGTGAAAGCGTGACGTATCATCTGGATTCCTTTCCCGGTTATCCCGGGGCATTCCCGGTCAAGGTGATGGGGGAGTACATCAACAATCCTGCGGCACCGACCCGCAACGAGGGATACCGGGTCGGCGTGACCATCGGCAAGGCGGGCGAGAAACGTAAATGGGAGGTGTCTTATCGTTACCAAAGCCTGGGAGGCGACGCCTGGTATGAAGAGGTGGTGGATGACGATAACGGCGCATTTTACGCCAACACCGTTCCGGGAGATACGTCACCGGTCACCTCTCGATTTGGTAATTATGGCAACTACCGTGGGGGAACCAACATCCGGGGGCACTTTTTCCAACTCCAGTACTCCTTCACGAGTTCTGCATCGTTTGTGTTTTCCTATTATTTGAACACGGTGATCGACAAGTTTTCCGATCCGGGCAATGTCAACGTCCTGGGTGACAAGTCCGCAGCGAGCCATTTCATGGCCGATTTGATGTTCAAGTTCTAATCCCTTTCAATCTCGTTCGCGTCCAACCATTGGTCTGTTGACTATGAAAAAAAATTTGCTGGTTATCGCCGCCTCGCTGATTTCCGCCGCCCAGGTTTTGGGTGGCAGCATCACCGTCAAGGGTTCTGACACCATGGTGGTCCTGGCTCAGAAATGGGCTGAAACCTACATGCAGAAGAATCCCGGGACCAAGATTCAAGTCACCGGCGGTGGCACGGGCACTGGTTTTGCCGCACTCCAGAATGGCCAGACCGACCTGGCGACGGCTTCACGTCCCATCAAGGCCAAGGAGACGGAGAACTGCATCAAGGCGTTTGGGAAGCGTCCCACCGAATTCAAGGTGGCATTGGACGGCATCACCCTCTACGTCCACCCCGCCAATCCGGTCACCCAGCTAACGATTGAAGAATTGGAGGGGATTTACACCGGCAAGATTAAAAACTGGAAGGAGATTGGTGGACCCGACCTGGCCATCACCGTCTACAGCCGTGAGAATAGTTCCGGAACCTATGAGTTCTTCAAGGAGCACGTGCTCAAAGGCAAGGACTTTGCGGCAAGTGCCCAAACTCAGCAGGGAACGGCGGGTGTCGTTCAGGCGGTGATGAAGGACAAGGGGGGCATCGGTTATGGTGGGGTGGGATATGCCACCGGGGTGAATCGCCTGAAGATCGCCAAAATCAAGGGGGGAACCTATTATGAACCCTCGGAAGAAGCGGTGCTGGCGGAGACTTATCCCATCTGGCGTTACCTCTACATTTACGTCAACCCGGCAATCAACTCCGGGGAAATCTCGACCTTTCTGAAATGGGTCCGCGGTGAGGAAGGCCAGAAGCAGGTCTCGGAGGCAAGCTATTACCCGCTGCCCGCCACCCTTCGATCCCAGTAACGAAAACCGGACGAGCCAACTCATGAGGGGTTGGCTTGCGCAGGACTTCAGGGGAAATCTCCCTCGACACGTCTCACGCCTGGGGAACTTCGCCCTGGATCTTATCGCCTGCCATCATGACTGAATCCACCCCAGAGCAGCGCGGAGTTGATCGTGACTGGTCGGGTATTCGCCGGGCGGCCAATTTCCGTCCTGTGGAATGGCTTGCCGAGAAGATGATCCAAGGAGTCAGCTTTACCGCCATCGCCGGGGTCTTTCTCATCTTTCTGTTTGTGGGCAAGGAGGCATTGCCTGTGTTCCTTGGCCAGACCGATAGTCGGTTGATTCAGCCCATTATCCCGTCCAGCGAAGTGGCGAAGGTCAAGCCGGAGGTTCTCCGGCAGTATCTGGGACTTTCGGTCCGGGACTTCGCAGCCATGGATCAGGACACCCTCAAGGAACTGATGCAGGTCCGTGAGGAGGGGGCCAAGGACATTCCGGAATATGCCCGTTCGGACCCGGACTCGGGTGTCAACGGAAGCGGATGGCGCTATTTGATTGCCCCACATCAATGGAGCGGCAATGAGCATCCTGAATACATCTGGCAACCCGTCGGAAACATTCAGAAGTTCAACATCATCCCTCTCTTTCTGGGCAGCTTGAAGACCACGTTGATCGGCCTGTTTTTTGCCGTTCCGCTGGCATTGGCAGCGGCTCTTTATGTCAGTCAGTTGGCCCCGGTTCGCGTCAAAGAGTGGGTGAAGCCAGGAATTGAGATGCTGGCGGGAATTCCCTCCGTGGTGGTGGGTGCGTTTGCGCTGCTGGTCCTGGCCACCTGGCTCCAATCGATTTTCCACTACCAGGTCCGACTCAATGCCTTTGTCGCCGGAATCGCCCTTGGATTTGCCGTCATCCCACTGGTCTTTTCCATTGCCGAGGATGCACTGACGAGTGTTCCGAAGAGTTATGTGCAGGCGGCGCTGGCGGTCGGTGCGTCCCGCTGGCAGGCCGCGAGGGATATCGTCCTTCCCGCTGCCATTCCCGGAGTGTTTGCCGCCGTGGTCCTTGGATTTGGACGGGCCATCGGTGAGACCATGATCGTTCTGATCGTCTGTTCGGCCCCGGTGATGTCGTGGAACCTCTTTGATTCGGCCAGGAGCATCACCACGACCATCGCAGCTGAAATGGGCGAATTGGTTCCAGGATCTCCTCATTATCGGATCCTGTTCATGCTGGGAACCGTCCTGTTCGCCGTGACCTTTTTGACGAATTTGATCGGTGATGTCGTCATCAATCGGCTCAAGCGCCGTCTCGAGGGAAAACGATGAGTGCTTCTCCGCGTCCGGAAGCGTCCCGCAGCCTGTCTCGCACCGGGATCGATTGGGGATCGTCCTTGGGCACTGCCGTTTCACTCGCTGCCACGGTCTTCATTTTGTTGATCTTGTTCGTCATCCTCGGAAACGTGGTCATTCACGGGCTTCCGCAGTTGTCCTGGCGATTTGTGAGCACAATTCCCAAGAAGGACTTTTTCGACAAGGATTCGGCGGCTGTGCTTCCGATGATCGTCGGAACCTCGATCCGGGTGTTGGTGATGACCGTCTTTGTCATTCCCATCGGTGTGACCACCGCCGTCTATCTGACGGAATACGCGCGATCCAACTCCTGGTACACGCGGGTGATCCGGGCTGCGATCTCCAACCTGGCGGGTGTCCCCTCGATTGTTTTTGGACTGTTTGGTGCGGGTTTCTTCGTGCACCTGATTGGGGGGGGCATTGACGATATCATCGGGGCCACCAGCCCCAAATGGGGTAAACCGGCATTGCTCTGGGCGTCGCTCACCCTCGCGGTGATGACCCTTCCGGTGGTGATTGTGGCCACCGAGGAGTCCCTCCGGGCGATCACCCCCGGGTTGAGAGAAGCGAGCCTGGCGCTGGGAGCGACCAAGTTGCAGACGATTCTCCGTATCGTTCTGCCGAACGCGTTGCCGGGTATTTTGACCGGTGGAATCCTTGCCGTGAGCCGGGCAGCGGGAGAGGTGGCGCCGATTTTGTTCACCGGAGCGGCCTACTATCTGGCCGATCTGCCCCGCTCCCTGAATGACCAGTTCATGGACCTCGGTTACCACACCTACATTCTGGCCAGCCAGGCGCCGAATATTGAAAAGGCCCGACCGATCCTGTACGGAACCGTCTTTGTTTTGCTGCTGTTGACGTTTTCCCTCAACGCCGTTGCGATTTTTGCCCGGGCTCGAATCCGTCGCCAGATGCGTTCGGGTCATTGAAAATTCTCTTTCCATGGCTGCTCCTACATCCATTCCCGCAACGAATCCTCCGTCATCGTCGGAATTCAAACCACTGCTGGAGACTCAAAACCTTGAGCTGTTTTATGGAGCCTCACGGGCACTCAAAGGCATCACCATGGGGATTCGGGAGAATCTCGTGACGGCATTTATCGGGCCCTCCGGCTGCGGAAAATCGACCTTTCTCCGCTGTTTCAACCGGATGAATGACCTGATCGACGGTGTTCGGATTGTCGGGGAATGCCGGGTGGGTGGAGAGGATATTTACGCCCGAGACGTGGACGTGATCGAATTGCGGAAGCGGGTGGGCATGGTGTTTCAGCGATCCAACCCGTTTCCGAAGTCGATCTTTGAAAATATTGCGTACGGGCTCCGGCTTCATGGAATTCGTGCCACTTCAGAGATCGAGGGAATCGTGGAACAATCGCTAAAAGGGGCGGCGATATGGGACGAGGTCAAGGATCGCCTGCATCAGAGCGCCCTCGGGCTCTCAGGCGGCCAGCAGCAGCGTCTTTGCATTGCGCGAGCCATTGCCATTCGTCCACAAGTCCTGCTCATGGATGAACCGGCCAGCGCGCTGGACCCGATTGCAACAGGAAAGGTGGAGGATTTGATTGTGGAGCTGAAGAAGGACTTCACCATCGTTATCGTGACGCACAACATGCAGCAGGCGACACGTATCTCCGATTATACGGCCTTCTTTTACCTGGGGGAATTGGTTGAATACGATCTCACCACGAGGATATTCACCAACCCGGCCAAGAAGAAGACTGAGGACTACGTGACCGGGCGTTTCGGCTGAAATCGGTGAGTGGTAATTACGGGAAACGGTATGACGCATTTTGATTCGGAGATAGCAGCGCTCCAGGAAAAGCTGCTGTTGATGGCGAGTCGCGCTGAAGCTGCGGTCAACAAGGCGATTCGTTCGCTGGTGGAGCGTGAAGATGACCTGGCCCGCGAGGTCATCCAGGATGATGACATCATCGATGGCCTGGAGAAGGAGGTGGATGAGCAGGTGGTCGTTCTTCTGGCCAAGGCGCCGCTGGCGAAACAGCTCCGTCTGATTGTCTCGGCATCCAAGATTGCCCGTGACCTGGAGCGGGTGGGAGATGAGGCGACCACCATCGCACGCCGGGCGATCGAGTTGAACACGGAACCTCAACTCAAGCCGTATGTCGACATCCCGCGGATGGCCACCATGGCCATGCAGATGCTCAATGCCGCCTTGCGCGCCTTTACCAGTGGCGAAACCAATCTGGCGGTGGAGGTCATCCCGCAGGACAAGGATGTGGACGCGTTGAACCGACAGCTGTATCGGGAACTGGCGAGCTACATGATCGAAAAGCCGGTGACGATCTCCCGATGCCTCCACCTGATGACCATCAGCAAATCCATCGAACGGATCGCCGATCACGCGAAGAATATCGCCGAGGATGTGGTGTACCTGTACGAGGGGCGGGACATCCGCCACGGTTTGATTCCGCCGGTTTAACCGGACGAGGGCGGTCGGACGGTCGGAGCCGCTTCCAGGGCGCCCTGAAGGGATGCCTCCAGTAGACGGAGCCGACGCGGATTGTCAGGCGCAGCCAGGTCTCCCTCGCGGCTGTCTATTGAGCCGGATTGAAGGAGCTGACGGACGGCGGCGAGGGCCGATTCCAGTTCATCCGGCAAAAGTCGGACCGAAATCGGGAGGGCCTGTTGACTCTTGGCCATTCTCCGGGCCATTTCCATCATGGTGCCGCAAGGCTCGAAACAGGGAACCAGAGAGGTTTGAGCCGGTGAATCAGGCGTCAGCCCGGGAACCTCCCAGATCCGCCTTCGGCGGCAGGATTCCGGAGCACAATTGGC
Source organism: uncultured Verrucomicrobiota bacterium (assembly GCA_903864375.1). Classification (GTDB taxonomy): domain Bacteria; phylum Verrucomicrobiota; class Verrucomicrobiia; order Limisphaerales; family UBA9464; genus CAILNN01. Next base: position 6,477 of record CAIPFS010000661.1, on the reverse strand, counting down.
ACGGACGGCCCTTGCCGCAAATTCATCCGTGAGCTGCTGGGCGACGCGGTACATCCCCGTCTGCCGGCCAAAGTATTCCCGCATTCCGGTCGCTGGAATGCCCCGCTGCTCGGCGAACCAATCCGCCAGAGCACCCGGATAGAGGATACGGAGGGCTTCCTCCAGAGCGGGCTGGCTGCGGGCGGAAAAGTGCCAGCCTGTTCTCAGGTTGGGCGCCAACTTGTTCGGGCGGAAGGCCCCCGTCTCGGTGGTTTGAACCCAGTCCCGTAATTCCGATGGTTCAAGATGCCTGAGTTCGTTGGCGTTCCGGCCGGCATCCAACCGGTGCCGTAATTCGAAGCCGTCGGAGTTGCGGGAGACGGCGACCTCCACAAATTCGGTTTGATCGGACCACTGGGCCAACCAGGCGGTCAAAGCGGCCAAAGGCTCATTCATCATGATTCATGCAGACGACCCGACAACGCCTGGATGCTACACGGAAACGACGACTTTTCCAAATTGTCGACCTTCCTCGAGGAGTTCAAAGGCGTCGGCGACTTTTTCGAGGGGAAAGACCTGACTGATCGTGGGGTGAATCCCTTTGGTTGAAACCAGTTTGACCATGGCATCGAAGTCAGAAGGGCTCCCCATGGTGCTCCCCAGCAGGCTAATCTGACGCCAGAAGATCTTTCGCAAGGGCATGTCCCCGGAATTGCCACGGGTTGCTCCAAAGAAGACCAGACGTCCCCCGGGAGCACACAAATCCACGAGTTCGGCAAAGCCGGGTCCTCCGGCGCTGTCGATAACGACGTCGAACGGCCCATAGTGGTCACCAAAGTCCTTGGCCCAGTTGCCGGAGGTATAGAGAACACCATGACGCGCTCCCATTTGGCGGGCCCTGGCGAGCTTCTCCGGAGAGCTGGAAGTGACGAAAGGAATTGCTCCGACAGCCAAAGCGAATTGAAGCGCAAACAGGGCGGTTCCGGCCCCGATCCCGGTGATCAATATTTTTTCGTGAGCTTCAAGCCGGGCCCGGCTGAACAGGGCCCGGTAGGCGGTCAATCCGGCCAGCGGAAGGGCTGCGGCTTCTTCCCAGCTCAAATGACCCGGCTTGAGCGCAATCTGGCTGACGGGAACATGGACATACTCGGCCAGGGTGCCGTCCTTCGGGAGGCCCAGGATTGAAAATCGAAGTTCCTGGGCTTTTTCCTGATGCCCCCAATCCAATCCGGGATTGATGATCACTTCCCGACCGATCCAGTCGCGGTCGACGCCCGGGCCTGTATCGCAAACCTCTCCAGCACCATCGGACCCGGGGACGATCGGAAATTTCAGGCCGGCATATTGTCCTGTCTTGATCCAGACATCCCGATGGTTGAGGGCCGCTGCCCGGATACGGACCAACACTTCGCCGGGAGCTGCCACCGGAGTCGGCAGGTGGTCGATACCCAAGGTGTTAATCCCGGTCAAAACGGCGGCTTTCATGACAGCAGGATACCGGATCCGTTCCCGGTCTGGTCGAGTCAAAAGCAGTTGCCCGATTGGATTTGCAACGGATCCCCGGGACCCTGACTACGCACTTGCAACCGACGCACCGGGCAACTCCTGAGCCAGGACCCGGGCGGTTTGTTCCGCCCGATAAATTTCATAGGCGCTCGCCAGCGACGGACGTTTCAGGGCGAGGATGCCAATGGCCAGCAGGGCGGCGTTGATGGCACCGGCCTGACCAATGGCCAGTGTGCCGACGGGAATCCCGGCTGGCATCTGGACGATGCTCAGGAGGGAATCGACACCGCGCAGGACCTTCGATTCCACGGGAACTCCCAGAACCGGAAGTCGGGTCTTGCTTGCGCACATGCCCGGCAGATGGGCCGCGCCACCCGCACCCGCAATGATCAGCTCCAGCCCGCGATCAATTGCCGATCCTGCATATTGAAACAAAAGGTCGGGAGTGCGGTGTGCACTGACGATTCTGGCTTCAAAAGGCACGGAAAACTGTTCCAAGACGGCTGCCGCGTGCTGAAGCGTTGCCCAATCGGACTGGCTTCCCATGATGATGCCGACCAGCGGTGATTCCATCCCGGCAGTCAACGCGGATTTGTTGCGGACGGCAAGGCGGACTCCTACTGGGTGCACCTTGGAAATCAGGCGGAAGTTTCGCTTGCTCCCCGGGGGGCCGACTCCGAGCGTCGATCCCATGAGACCGCGACCCTCCGGGAGGTCTCCGGTTCGAGTCAGCTCGAAATCGGTGAAGGCCACCCCGTCCATGGAAAAATCGAAGCTCTTCCGACTTCTGGCCCGGGAACTGGAACCCGACGAAGTGTCCATCGAGCCCGAGGTACGGTCGGCGCACGCGGGCGACAAATGGTTTGCCCGCCACGAGCCCGACATCGTGGCATTTCCCAGAAATACCGCCTCCGTCTCCCGCATCCTTGCCTTCGCCTCCAGGCATCAAATCCCCGTCACCGCGCGGGGCGCGGGTTACGGTTACGTGGGAGGGTGCGTGCCGACGCACGGCGGAATTTCGATTTCCCTGATGCGCTTGAACCAGATTCTGGAGATTTCCCAGGATGATTTCGTGGGGGTGGTCCAACCAGGGGTTCTCACCGCAACCTTTCAGTCGGCGGCTGAGGCAAAGGGCCTCTATTATCCACCGGATCCGGCCCGTCGCGCGGATTGTTCGATGGGGGGCAATATTGCCACCAACGCAGGGGGGCCCCGCTGTCTGAAGTATGGCGTCACCCGCGACTATGTCCTCGGAATGGAAGTCGTTCTGGTCGATGGGACGACGATCCGGCTGGGTGGACGCTGCCATAAGAACAAGACAGGGTTTGACCTTCATCGCTTGTTTGTTGGGAGCGAAGGCCTGCTGGGGATTGTCACCGAGGCCACCCTGAAACTGCTGCCGCTGCCGCCATCACGCGCGGGATTGGCCGTGGGGTTGGGTGGAATGGCCGATGCGGCCCGGGTGATTCGGGCCATTTTTGCCGCTGGATTCCTGCCCAGTGCCCTGGAGGTGGCCGATGCCTTCACCCTTGCGGCAGCGCGACGACGGACGGGATCCAAACGGCTGGATGGGTGTGAGGCACATCTGATCGTCGAGTTGGATGGACAGGACTCCAGTGTGCGTCGCGAAATCGTGCAGCTCCGGCGGGTGGTCCGGAAAGCTGCACCCGCCGTCTTCATCCAGACAGCTATCGGACATGACGCTTGCGAGGCCCTTTGGAAGCTCCGGCGTGAGTTCAGCTTCGCTTTGCGAGACACCGGCCTCACCAAGTTGAATGAAGACATTGTGGTTCCCCGGGGCAGGCTGGAGGAACTGTTCCGGTTCACGGCAGCGCTTCAGGACCGGCATCAGCTCCAACTGGCTTGTTTTGGGCATGCAGGGGACGGGAATATTCACGTCAATGTCATGCTCGATGCCGGGGATCCAGAGCAAACCCGCCGAAGCGAGGCCTGCCTGGACGAACTGTTTCAGGGAATCATTGGCATGGGAGGGGCCATCACCGGGGAGCACGGGATTGGACTGGCCAAAAAGCCGTGGTGGGTTCCCTCAATGTCGAATGAAGCCCGGCACCTCCATCAGGTCATCAAGGGTGCCCTCGACCCGTCAAATCTATTAAACCCGGGAAAGTTTCTGGAGTCAGGCGCGTGACGGGCGGGTTGCTGCCAATCCCAAAAATCCAAGGCAGATCAGACCAACGCCGATGGCGGACAAACTCAGCCAGAGGGTCGAATGCGGGGGGCGGTATTGGAAACCAATGGTGTGTTCGCCGGCCGGAACGGCGACTCCCCGCATGATGAAATTCGCCCGGAGCAGCTCGGTCGGCTGCCCATCGATCGTCGCGTGCCAGTCTTCATGCCAGCGATCGTTCAGCAGCAATATCTGGGGGCTGGAGGTGGTGGTTTTCACCTGCACGTTTTTGGCTTCATATCGAATGATGGATGCCGTCCCCGGAACGGCATTCGAGACAGGTCCTGCTCCCACGGACCGTCCGGCGATCAAGACGGTGGACGCCGGGTCGAAGGCGGGCGACGTCAGGCGCGAGAGAGTCTCGGCGGAGTTGGTCAGGGATTCCCATTGAGTGTACAGGCGGGCGCGGGGAAGGGCGCCTCCAAATTCAATCAGGGCCAGCTGCCCGTTCGGGTTGGCTTCTGCTGTGACCCATTGCGCGGCATCCGCAGGAGCCATGGGTCGGCTGGAGACAGGCGTCCCCGCCTTTTGCTTGATTTGGTAGGCCAGGGCGACCTTGAAGCGCCGCAATTGCGGGTCGAAAAGGTCATTCAACATGTCCAAGCCCTCGTTCCATCCCAGAATATACCGGGTATTGGTGAGTTGCCAGAGTCGGGCGACGTAAAACAGGTTTGCCCTTCCGTCGGGGATCAACGCACGAACCTGTCCCGCCTGTTCGGCGGTGAGTTTTCGTATCTGGGGACCAATCGCCGCCATACGATACGCGAGCTCGAAATTGGGGGGAGTCAGTGCGGAAAAATAGGCGACTTCGAGCTCGGGGGTGCGGGGCATTTGATCAATATCGAGGGACTGGATGTGGTAAAACTGGAAATGATTTTCCAGCCACTCCTTCGACAGATAACTAAAGTCCTGGTTGGCCACCAGCAGCCCTTCGCGCTGTGGGCGCAGGAAGGCGGTCACTCGATGCTCCCACGGTTGATCCCGGAGTTTGTCGATCAACGGATTGGTATCATGTCGGACGATGTAATCGTAGTGCCGCACCCACGGAAGATTCGCCCGAATCAGGTCGCCAGACAGAACAAGGGCAAGGACACACCAACCGGCAGCTGACAGGGAATTTTTAAACAGACCGAGGAAGATCATGCCCAGGATCCCGGCGGACAGGACCAGGAATCCACACGAAATCCACACTTCGCCCGTGCTGAACGCCGGCGTGGCCCTGTCTCCGTACCAGGTGGTGACGGCATCAATGGAACGGGCGACATCGCCGGACAGGCTGCTGTAAATTGCACCTCCCAGCACAGCCAGAACCATCAGGCCCAGCGTGGCTCTCAGGGCAATCCGGTCAAACGAGGGAAGCGCGACCCATCGGTCGGCGAGGCTTGACGATTCCGTTTCGAGACGCTTCGTCCCCGCCTGGAGGAAACTTCTTGCGAGGGCTTCAAACCCGTAGGCGGACAAAATCCAGAGGGCCAGGTGCATGGCGTGGAGGAATTTGTAGGGGCCCCGAATGGTTGAAAAATACGGCAGTCCGACGATCACCCGGTATAACGGAAGTATCGACGGCTCGAATCGCCCCCAGGCCAGGTAGAGCGATCCGGCCGCCATCACAACCCAGAACCAGACCCAGCGCCGTTCCCGCTGAGTGAGCGGCGACGATGCTCCCCTCAGTGCGGAAATCATGGCGAATCCAGCCATCAACCAGACCAGAACCCCTGCATACTCCCCACCGCCGTTGAACCGGTTCTGCGGATTCCCATCCGGTCCGAATCCGCCCCAATAAGCACCGCCATCCGGTGTGTCCATCCGATATCCAAAGATTCCCGGAATAAAGAACCGGATGGACTCGATGGGCGGAAAACTAAAACTGGTCGCAAAGGCCCATTTTGTTTCTGCGGAGTTGGGCAGGTCGGAGGGGTGCGCGATATTGAGAATCTGTGTCGAAATGAGGGAATACAGGGAATGACTGGCAATCCAGGCGGCAGCGAGTGCCACCACCGAGAGGCGGCAGAGGCATTGAACAAAAGTCCTCTTTCCCGCGGGCTCGGCCCATGCCTGGTAGACGACAAATACAGCGACATAGAGACTCAATAGAGCCCCGACGTCGGCCCCCTCCATCACGTTGAAGCCAACACAAAACCCAGCGAGTAGAATCTGCACCCACTTCGTTCCGCCGGAATCCTTGACGCCGGTCAGGAGGCCTAGTGCCAGCAGAATGAACCCCAGGGTCACGGCCTGGGGGGCCAGGCCCCAGCAGGCGAACGAGAACGGGTTGGAATTCAAGGCCGCCGCGAGGGCCACCAGGATGCCCACGGCCGGGTGAAAGCCGGCGCGAAAGCAGAAAAATGCAGCGCTGATCCCCAGGAAAAAGAGCGAGAACGGAACCAGCACCTTGCCGTAAGTGACTGCAGTGACCAGGTAGAAGAGCAGGTGGCTCAAGGTGGGAACGGCTCCAGGATGGGACATCCCGATCCAGTTGTCCGACATCCAGACACCGGTAAAATTATCAAACCCGTCCTTCTCGTGATTTTTCAACATTCCAAACGGGCCGTCATTGGCGAACATCACCTCGGACGGGGAAAGGAGTCCGTGAAACGGAACCAGCAAGGCAACGATCAGGGCCAGTGAAGTCCAGAGGAACCGATACCGATGCAGGAGGGAACTCGACGTGTGTGGCATAATCAAACAGTGGTGGAGAGCAATTCATCGACCCGGACGGGGCGTCCCCTGGCGACGCGGAACAGATCGCGGGAGCGCACCGCCAGCAGGCCGGCCGCGATTCCGGTACGCCCAAAGGTTTCAAG